>DFZI01000027.1:0-4047 GCA_002383665.1 Dehalococcoidia bacterium UBA4060 | reverse complement strand
TTTACCAAAAAGCTGACCAGGGAGGAAGCTCTCCAGAGGCTGGAGGAGGCAGAGGATGCTGGCCTTGTACATTGCTACGTCAACAGCTCTGACCGGTTCTCCAACCTGCTCTGCAACTGCTGCGGCTGCCACTGCTGGATCATCAAGGGATTGAAAAAGTCACCTGCACCACGCCAGATGGTCTATAGCCGTTACCTGTCAATGATAGACGAGGAAGCCTGTACTGGATGTGAAGCCTGCATCGAAAGGTGCTGGATGGGCGCGCTCAAGATGGTGGACGGAAGGCTGGTACGCGAGGAGGGTCGCTGCATCGGATGCGGAATCTGTATGCGCGTTTGCCCCACCGAGGCCATCAGCCTCGAACCGACTTCCCTGGCAAAAGTCCCACTGAAGCGCTGACGACCAAGCCTCAGGGCTGGGGTTTTTCCAGACCCTCTCTCCGCTCGCGTGCCCAGCGATGGATCTCATCCAGTGCCGGCGGAGCTACCATGAATACGTCCACATCCGGCGGAAATTGCACCGCATGCCCCTCCCTGATGAAGAGCAGGGCAATATCACCATCCTTGAGCAAGTCAGCTATGGCCTTGCTGATATGCTGATAGCGGAGTTTTGACGACTCGCTAAAGGATTCATAGACCCTGCGTGCCACGTTCTCGCTGAGGAAGCCGATCATCATGCAGCGTTCCCAGTCCATCACATCTGCCAGCAAGGCGGGATCCTCGAATGCCACCAGCCTGCCTCCATTTTTGCTTCTGGCCATGCAGATGGTGTGGCTTTGGGGATTGAGCTCCTGCATGACCTTGTATCCTTCCTCTCCACTGTCGGCAATCGATTCATGCAGTATAACCGTAACCCTCCCCAGCCTGGCTTCCAGCTTCGTAATCATCTCATCCACCTGCTGCCAGTACTTCTCGAATAGCTCAACATAGTCAGGCGGGGCATCTTTACTTGAATACACAAGCGGCACCTGCACTATTTTCCTTGTCTGCTTAAAGCTGCTTACTTCGGGCTTTTCCACCCTGCCCAGTTCCTCTGACATATTACCTTCCCTTTCATTATCATTAATAAATTAACCTTATTTTAATATCTGTTTTAAATATGGACAAGTTAATTTCCCTATCAGGAATCAGGCGGCAACAAACCGGTCGGACAATAAAAACCTTCGCTCGGATTGACGCAGATGGAAAATTTTCATACATTAATAGTGATTACAAATGAAAAGCCGCAAAATACGTTTATTATATAAGCTTCTACTGGCAGCACTGATCCTCCTGCCCGCAATATCCTGTGTAAAACCGGGCATGGCCGCCTTCCGCTATGGAGATCTGGCACGTAATAATAAATCTTGGGATGAGGCCATAGTCCAGTATGGTAAATCTATTGAGCTCGATCCATCCTACGCGTTAGCCTATAATAACCGCGGCCTTGCCTATTATCACAAATACGATTATGCCAGTGCCATATCCGATTTCTCCAGGGCTATCGAACTGGAACCGGACAACGCGTACTATTTCTACGATCGTGGCAAAGCATACCTGGCTTCTACAGATTACAAAAAGGCGCTCCTGGATTTTACCCGGGCAATAGAGCTCAGCCCCGGCTATGCAGATGCTTTTTACGAACGAGGCAACACATACTACGCCATGGAAGAATATGTAAGTGCCATTGCTGATTATAGCCGCACGTTAGCAATCAACCCCGATCACGAAAATGCCTATTACAGCCGCGGCAATGCGTACGCTTCACTCGGTGAATATGAGCTGGCCCTTTCAGATTACCAGCAGCAGCTTAAAAGAAAACCCGACGACCAGGATATACACAGAAAAATAGGTTGGATGTATACCAGGGAGGGCGATTACCAGAAGGCCCTGGAAAGCTACAACCAGGCTATTATCACAGATCCCCGCGACCCCAAGAGCTATAAAAGCCGGGGACAGTTATACCACATCAGGGGACAGTACAACCTGGCCATAGCCGATTATACCAAAGCCCTCCAGCTCGATCCGAACTATGCAGAGGTCTATGTGCTGCGCGGTAGGTCATATGCTGCAACGCTGGCCTATGATAAAGCACTGACGGATTTTAATATGGCTATTGAGATGAACCCGGAATATTTTGAAGCGTACACAGAAAGGGGCAAAATTTATTTCACCCGGGGTGATGATGATCAAGCTCTCTCAGATTTTACCCAGGCCATTACTTTGAGGCCGGATTATGCCAACGCCTATAATGCCAGGGGCAGGGTGTACCAGAGCCTGGGACTTTACAAAGAGGCTACGGATGATTACGACCGGGCTATTGAGATAGATCCTGAATATAGCGATGCCTACTACAACCGTGGGAGCGCCAGGTTCAACCTGGGGGAAACAGATGAGGCAGTAGCGGATATTGACCGTGCGGTTGAATTGAGCCTTGACGAAGAAAATTACTACCAGAAAAGGGGCTGGATACTTTATAAAAAAGGAAATTACGAACGGTCGATTGTCGATTATAATAACTACCTGGAAATCTACCCCGATAATCCTTACGCCTACCTCGGCCGCGGCAATGTCTATTACAACCTGGAAAAATACGACCTGGCTTTGGCTGATTACAACAAGGCCATTGAATTAGATTCTTATTTCGCAACCGCATTTTATCAAAGGGGTAACCTGTATATGACAACCGGCCAGCATGATCTTGCCATCAATGATTACAGCAAGGCTATCGCCATTAATCCAGCCATGTATACTTACTATAATAAAAGAGGCATAGCCTTCCGCAGGCTGGGGAGATATGATGAAGCGCTGGATGATTTCACCAAGGCCATCGCGCTCAACCCTGCTTATGCATGGTCATACGACAACAGGGCCTGGACCTATTACCACAAAGCTGAATATCAGTCCGCACTGGATGATTTCAACAAAGCCATAGCTCTTGATACCACCCTTGAGGATGCCATACGGGGCCGTGATGCCACACGCAAAGTCATGCTGCAGCTGCAGTGACCTGTAAACTTATTATTAGCTTCTTCTCCGCCTGTGATTAATCCCAGCGCGACTTCTTTCTGCTCTGTCTGATCAGCACGAGTACCAGTATTATCACTGCAACTACTATGGCAATCACTACCCAGATGTAGCCGGGATTAGCTTTTTGGAACTGCTGGCTTTCTGTGAGCTTGGCAGGCTCCGGCGGCGGAGCATCCACAGTCTGAAATGTAAATGCGCTGCTCCATTCGCTTACATTGGATTTACCGCTGATTTCAATTCCACGCACGCGCCAGTAATAGCTCCGGCTGTATTCAAGGGCATCCTTGTATTCATAAGCAGTGCCGGTAGTTATAGCCCTCTTTATCACCTGCAGGAACGAGGGATCTCTGGCTATCACAAGCTCGTACTTATTGGCTTCTTTATAAGGTGTCCAGGAAAAAGACGTAGGCTGGATCGGGCAGCCACTGCAACCGTTATTCGGACTTAGCAGCTCGATTCCCTGAACCGGTGTTTTAGTAATAAAGCCGGGCTTGATAGAAAAACTGGTTTCCTTGGACCATGGGCTGGTGGCTAATTGACCGGTGGTCGATTCAATCACCCTCACCCTCCACCAATAGCTGGCACCGGCTTCAGGCAACGCCCCGGGAGAGATGTAAAGTGTCGGGCTGGTCACATTCTGGTTATCCAGATTCACTGTGATCGAACCGGTGACGGCAGTTATAACAACTTTGCCGTTTGGATTGGTAACAGCCGGATTAACCTTCATGGTCAAATTGCGGTCTTTATAAATTTCGAGTTCATATTTATTGGCAAGGCATAGCTGCTCCCACGATATGTCAACCTGCTGGTTACGACCTGTGACGGGATCACAGCCTATAAACCCGCCGTCCAGCGGCGCTATATGCGCAGGGCCTTTTTTGGCCATGCAGTCGATATATGCCCATAGCATGCCCTGATTAGCCTCAGGATCATATCCAGTATCACCATATGTTCCCCCTGATACATCATCGATGGCATATAGCGTCGTATACGTGTCCATTGTACAGCATCCGCAGATTTTCAAAGAGGAAGGCTCCAG
>DFZI01000007.1:1245-3285 GCA_002383665.1 Dehalococcoidia bacterium UBA4060 | reverse complement strand
TATTATGAGATTATGGAAATGGCAGCGGGCCGTGGGGCGAAAAAAATTATGGTCTGGATAAACGGTAACCCATGAGTGTTGACAGCTTATTGAACCCGCTTCTCACCCAAATCTTTCTGCTGGTGCTGGTGCTGGTATTCGCCCACATGGTGGAGACCATGCTGGGCTTCGGCGCTACGCTTCTGGCCATGGCGCTGGGCATTTTCATCTTTCCCCTTAACACCCTGCTGCCCGTGCTGGTAATACTCGGTTTCCTGCAGAGCTGCTGGATGGTGTGGCGCTGGCACAGCTACCTTAAATGGAGAGTGCTGTTGATAAATATCCTTCCTGCCGTGGCCGCCGGCATGGCGATAGGCATTTATTACAGGACACAGGTAGCCAGCTACAGGCAATTGCTGATATTGCTGGGAGTCTTCATCATGGCCGTGTCTGTGCTCGAGATCATCCTGATCTACCGCACACGCTTTGCCGCGGGCAGTTTGCCCTGGTATCTGGGCTGGCCGATCCTGATCGTGGGCGGGATCTTTCACGGTCTCTATGCCTCGGGTGCTCCGCTGATCGTCTATTATGCCAGCCGTGAGCTGAAGGAGCCTGCTGATTTCAAGGCGACCATGTCCACGCTGTGGCTGATATTGAACCTCGTGCTGATGCTTAACCTTTACTCAGCAGGCCTCATCAATATCAACACCATCACGACGACAGGCATCGCCCTGCCCGGCTTGATTGTGGGCATTGTGCTGGGCAGCATGCTCAAGTTCAGGGCGGTGGTCTTCAAGGTGTTGCTATATGTCCTCCTCTTCATCTCCGGCTTGCTCCTGCTCTTCCAGCCTGCTTGATCTGTTCCTGTAACTTGTTTTAGAGCTCCCTATCTGCTCTGTACCTATCTTGTTTTGGAAGAGGCCACTGGTATACACTGATATCAAGACAGAAAGACCTGTTGGCCCGTGCTGCTTGCAGAGGAGGTTCAAATGGCTGAGCTTACCATATACGGCGGCATCAACGAGATCGGCGGAAACAAGATACTGCTGGAAGAAGACGACAGGAGGCTGTTGCTGGACTTTGGCTTTCCCTACGGACGGCACAAGCTGTTTTACGAGGAATATTTGAAGCCCCGTGGCGGGGCAGGGCTGATCGACCCGCTCACCATGGGGCTGTTGCCACCGCTCAGGGGCCTCTACCGCAGCGACCTCGACCTGCCGGAGGTCTGGCGGCATTTCCCCGATGCCCGGAACATTGATAGGGTGGACGGCATATTGCTGACGCATGCCCACATGGACCATTCGGGACACATCTCGTTCATCCACGAATCGGTGCCCGTCTTCTCCACGGCACTGACGGCCTTCATAGCCAAAGCCATACAGGACTCCGGCAAGTCGGATTTCGACCAGCAGGTCTGTTATTATAGCCCGGTAGTGAAGGCCTGTCCCGCCGGCTGGAAGCAGGAGGCCATGGTCTTGGAAAAGGGAGACAAGGTACAGCGTAAATTTCATATACCCGCTGCCGAGTTGAAAAAGCTGAGCCATGAGGCGGCTGGGTTCTGGCTCTCGGGCTTCTGGGAAAAGGGAAAGAAGCAGAAAGAAATTCTCTCCTCACCGCTCGACAGCCACAGCAATTCACGCTTCGAGCTGCGCTGTTTCCCCGTGGACCATTCCATACCCGGTGCCTGCGCCTGGGGCATTAATACCGAAGGAGGATGGGTTATCTACAGCGGTGACCTGCGGCTGCATGGCCGGCGGGGTGCGATTACCCGCAGGTTCGTCGAGGAAGCGGCTGCCCTTAATCCACTGGCCCTCATCATCGAGGGCACCAACGTAACCAAAACGTCCAATATCTCCGAGCAGACGGTGTATGAAAATGCCCTCAGGGCTATAGAGCAGGCCGGTGGGCTTGTCATCGCTGATTTTCCGGCCAGGGATGTGGACAGGCTGCTGACCTTCCTGCAGATAGCCAGGCAGACCGGCCGAAAGCTGGCCATACTGGTCCGTGATGCCTACCTGCTGAAGACGGTTGCCCTGCTGGAGCCGGAGCTGCCCGATATCG
>DFZI01000007.1:0-1112 GCA_002383665.1 Dehalococcoidia bacterium UBA4060 | reverse complement strand
CAGGAGATCGACCTGATGCGGCTGCGAAACTGGCTGGACCATTTTAAATTCAGGGGCTATGGACTGCCGGTTATGCAGAACGGGAAGCCTGTAATACCCGAAGCCGAGAGCGGGCTACATGCCTCCGGCCATGCCTGCGGGCCCGACCTGCTGGAGATCGTCCGCACCATCCGGCCGCAGAAGCTGATCCCGGTGCACAGCCAGCAGCCGGGGTTCTACAAGGAAAAGCTGGAAGGAAGCGGAATCGAGGTCATACTGCCTGCGGAAGGCGTTCCCATCGGCCTTTAAGTCTCCGTGAAGCGTTACATTACCAGCCTGGCCACCTGGTAGACCAGGATTGCCAGTGCGAAGGAGAGTATTAGTTGTAGCGCTATGCTGAAAAGCGGCCAGCGCCAGCTCTTCGTCTCCTGTCTGATGGCACCCACCGTGGCCACACAGGGGATGAAAAGCACCTGCAGCACCAGGAAGGCGAGGGCGGCGGCCGGCGTCATGATCGCTCTGACCTGCGTATTGAAGTCCAGGCCTGCGCTGCTCAGCATCACGCCCAGCGTGGCGATGGTATTCTCCTTGGCCACGAAGCTGGAGATAAGTGCCACCATCATCTGCCAGTTAAGCCCCATCAGGCTGCCCAGCGGCTCCAGCCATCTGCCGAAGGCTGCCAGCACACTATTTTCTATATTCCCGCCGGGTATTACGGACAGCATCCAGACGATTATGGATACGATCAGGATGATTGTGCCAGCGCGCTTGATGAAGGCCAGCAGGTTCTGCCAGGTCACCATGGCCGTCAGCTTCAGGTCGGGCACGTGGTAAAGAGGCAGCTCCATGATCAGCACCTCGCTTTCCCCCTTTACAACGAAGCGGTTTAAGATCAGTCCCACCAGCACCAACACGGCCAGACTGAAGATGATAATGCCGATGGAGAAGAAGACTGCCCGTGTGCCGAAGAAGGCGGCGGCGATGATAGCCACCACGGCCATCCTGCCGGTGCAGGGGACGAGGGGTGTAAGCAGTATGGTGAGCAGGCGCGCCCGCGGGGAATCGATGATGCGTGTGCCCAGTACAGCGGGCACGTTGCAGCCGAAGCCCAGGCAGAGCGGCAGCACCGATTT
>DFZI01000092.1:5217-5783 GCA_002383665.1 Dehalococcoidia bacterium UBA4060 | reverse complement strand
GAATAGGCATCACTGAAATAGTAACTTCCATTCCTGCTTATGGAAAGACCGGTGACTGCAACAGGGTAACCATATTCTGTCCCACCCCACCACTCTTCCCATCGATTATAACCCGTTGTATAGATACTGTAGGCATACATGCCGCCTGCATTAATAGCAAGGATATAGCCATCGCTTTTAAATCCAGAGCTTGCTACAACCATGGTCTTATCGCGGATTGAGGGATTCCTTACAATCTGTGTAAAGCTGGTGCCGTTATCAGTAGAATAAGCAACATCATACACGCCGGTACCAGCCCCACCAACTATCACAACGCCTTTATCATTATCGGGTGTCATCCCTGAATATGCGGTGGTGATGCTGTATGCCGGGTCTATGCCACTGAATGTTATTCTACGTGCTATCCAGCCGGTCCCACTATAGCTGAATTTTTGCACATCGCCAGCCATGCTGAGCGCATAAAGGGTAGTGCTATCCTCTACTGCTGCATCCTGAACAGGATATCTGGTGCCCAGGTTATTCCAGCTATCACCGTAGTTAACCGACCATTTTATTAAGTTAGTGCC
>DFZI01000092.1:0-5013 GCA_002383665.1 Dehalococcoidia bacterium UBA4060 | reverse complement strand
GCGGATTCATCGAGTGCTTTACCAGAAAGAAATGCATTTAGCCAGGCCAAACCACTGGTGAGTATGTCTGTGCTGGATGTTCCGACAAAAGCGAGCTTACCGTCTGGTGACCAGGCTACCCGTGCGTTTCCATATGAATTTGTACTGGTTGCTGCCCCGCCAGTAGGCGGATTGAGGGCAGGGTCCCAGCAAGGGACCCCGCATTTGAAAGGCGTATCGGTAAACCATGTCATTACTGACGCCGAGCACGCATTGCCGTATACTTCACCCGCCAGCAGTTTGCCTACATTTTCGGTGCCATAGTATGCTATGCTGGATATTCTTTTTGAGTTGGTGGCCTTCATTAGCTGGTTACCACTGGCATCATCGAAACGATATATGCCAGCGTCGGTGGCAGGGCTATCAATGCTGATAAAGTACCTGCGCGTGGATGGGGCTTGCCCCGAATAGGTAGAAGGCAGCGACAGGTCGGCTGATATTATCTGACTTGCTTTGGGTGAACTGGCTGCAACTGCCACTGTGATCTCTATTTTGCGTTGATAGTAAATGGCGGCCCAGTCTGTCCGGTTGACCACCGGATCGTGTAAGCCTGCACTAAAATAAGTACCCAGCATATTGGAAAAAACTGCCACGATAGTATTGTCATTTACGTAGCTGGGAGAAAACTTTAAACACAATATATCGCCATGGCAATCTTGCTGTATCCAGTTAAATGAGCGCTGAATATCAGCTATCCAGATGTTTCCTGCGCCGGAACCTGTCCGTGTGCCGGCAGCTATATTCCTGATATCTCCGACGGAGGGAGAAATGGCAATGGCACTTATATTTGATGGTACCGGAAAAGACGCGTTATTCCAGGTTATTCCTCCGTCATCTGAAAGCCATATCTTTCGGGGAGATTTGCTTGCAGAATCGTTAGTTACTGCTGCTACAACATTTACATTATCGGGTGCTACTGCCGCGTACCAGACTGTAAAATTCAGATGCTCAGCGGTTGACATGCTCTCGTACAAATACTTCCCTGCATCATCACTCCAGGAAATCCCTCCATCGGTAGATTTATACAACGCTTTTTCTCCGGTTGTGCTATTTGCATAGGGGATATCGACTGCGTAAAAAGTCTGGCCATCGGATCCGATGACAAAATTGTTAACTTCACACGGGCTTACAATATCGTTTTTGCCGGATACGGACCCGGGAGTATCCAGTTGATGCCACTTGAGCTGAAGATCTGTCGCTGAAGAGGAAACAGGCGTTATCATTTCTAAAAATAAAATTAGAACAAAAAAGATTGTCATAGCGATTGAGCAATATTTAGCAGCTTTCATCTGATAGCCCTCATATCCGTCGATTTAGAATAAAAAATCCCTGGCTCCCAGGAGCCAGGGATTGACTGATAAAACACCCCCATAAACTCCGCGGAGGCAAATTAATAAATTACGGGGCAGGCGTTCTGGCTTTTACAGCAGGCGGGGCTGTGACGGAATTGCGCCGTCTTGCATTCCAATTAAGCTCTCGGTCACCCGAAAGCACCCTTTAATTCAGTGACCGCCAAATAATCAGGTGTCGATATATATGAACACTTTTTTCTCCACTCGCTATTTAAGTTCTCCGAATAGCTCGGGGTGGATCATTTTCGCCACCTCGGTTAATCCATCAACAATACGCGGTCCGGGGCGCTCGATTAAATTGGCATCACTAAACTTATAAATACGATTGTTTTTTGCTGCGTCTACCGAATATAAACGCACCTCATCTTTGATGCCATTGTAGACAGTATCACCGGTGGTTCCCATGCCAGAGACTAAAATAACCTGCGGGTTCTTAATAATAACTGATTCCAGTGACACCGCTCTGGATTTTTCAAAGTCGGACGCATAGATATTAGTTCCACCGGCTTTGCTTATGACATCATTAATGTATGTATTTGTGCCTATGGTCCATATCGGGTCATGCCAGTTGACATACAATACCCTTAGCCGCTGTTTAGCATCCAGGTTCATGGTCTTTGATGTGATGTTATCGATTTGGGAATTCATGGTCGCAACCAGTTGAGAGGCCCTTTGGGATTTTCCTGTTGCTTTCCCCAGCACCGTTATATCGTTCAATATGTTGTCAATGGTAAATGCCTCAGTGATGAAAACGGTCATTCCTAATCTTTCCAATGCAGGTAGAACAGTTTTTTCATGGATAGATTCTCCAACTATAAAGTCGGGCTCAAGTGAAATGAGCCTTTCAAGATCGGGTGATGAATAGCCAGCCACACGTGATTTACGTTTTGCTGCTTCAGGATAGTCACAATAGTCAGTGACACCTACTATGCTATCGTCAAGCCCGAGCGCAAATAGTATCTCGGTATTGCTGGGAGCAAGAGATATAATCCTGTGAGGCAGACTTTTTACTGTAACCTTTCTACCCAGGTCGTCGGTGACAACAATCGGGAAAGCTATGGCAACTTCAGCATCCTGAGCGGATTGCTGTGCCGTCTTTTCGGGTTGAACTGCTTCCGGGGGTGTAGTGGAAGGTGGTTGTGAAGAAGGTGCGATTTGTTGCGCAGGCGCTGCACAGGATAAAAAAAACACAGCTATTGCAGCGATCGTTGTTAAGAAAAACTTCATTTTATCTCCCTCCTTATCTGCAGGATAAAAAAACTCCTCTGCAACTTCGCAGAGGAGTTTTGGGTAACAAAAATACCCGCCTTCATCTACTGCGAAGGCAGTCGATATCATGGCAGGCGTTCTGACTATTACAGCAGGCAGTGCTGTGACGGGCTTACACCGTCTTGCTTTCCAATTGAGCTCACGATCACCCGCGAGCACCATGATAGACTATTCTATTGTTGGCAGGGATTATATAAGAGGGCAGCAAAGATGTCAAGTTTTGCTGCGGAATTTTGCAGCAAAGAGCAGGATACTTCATAATTGTGTGTTATGACGGAAAGACAAAAGCTGCTGGGGCTGGATACCGATGAGCTGGGTGCGGTAGCTGTAGAGTCGGGGGAAAAGGCCTACAGGGGCAGGCAGATAGCCGGCTGGCTTTATAGCAGGGGAGCGAGGGAGATCAGGGATATGAAGAATCTGCCGACAGGCTTCAGAGCCGCACTGGAAGCTCTTTATACCGTGGGAAGGTCTCAGGTGGTCAAGGCAGCCCTGAGCAAAGACAGGACTTTCAAACTGCTGTTGAAATTGTCTGACGGAGAGCTGATTGAAACCGTGGGCATGCCCTATACGGACCGTTTTTCCTGCTGCGTTTCAACACAGGCTGGCTGCCCTGTCAATTGTCTTTTCTGCGCTACCGGCGCCAGCGGGTTTAAACGCAGCCTGACGGCGGCGGAGATTGTGGACCAGGTGCTCACGGTGGGCGAATATGCTGTGACGCAGAAGGCCCTGAAGGTGAATGGTCGTGTCAGCCACGTAGTTTTTATGGGCATGGGTGAGCCTCTGCTGAATTATGAGGCAACGCTCAAGGCGGTCCGCCTGCTGAATTCCGAGCTTGGTATCGGCATGCGCAATATCACGGTCAGCACCATAGGTTACATCCCTGGCATCTACAAACTGGCAGCCGAGCATTTGCAGCTTACATTGGCCATCTCGCTGCACGCGGTTGATGAGGAGCAGCGCAGGAAACTGGTGCCCGGCATGTCACGTTATAGCCTGCGGGAGATCATAGATGCTGCACGTGCTTATATCAGGGAGACCAACCGCAGGGTTACATTTGAATACTGCCTGCTGAAGGGAGTGAACGACAGCCGGGATGATGCAATCCGGCTGGCCTCGCTGCTCAAAGGCCTGAATTGTCATGTGAACCTGATACCATATAACAGGGTGGCAGGGAGTGGTTTCAAGGCACCTGAGCCCAAATGTGTGGCTGACTTTTTTACCATACTTGAGGCCTCTCATATCCAGGTCACACAGCGTGAACAGCTCGGTGCCGGCATAGCCGCTGCCTGCGGACAGCTCAGAAGGCAGTCAGGATGATTGCTGTGTGCAAAAGTAGACCCGTATGTTAAAATTTCGCCGGCCAATCAATAAAATAGCTGTAACCACAAGCGGGAAGCAGCGGGTTAGAGACCGGAGAAGAGATGGAAGGATATCCCTGGTTCAAGAGCTATGATGCGGGTGTGCCCTATACACTCCAGCCCTATCCTGCCCGCACGATGGTGGATGTGGTTGATGAATCAGCCCGGGCACGTCCCTACCGCGCCTTCCTGTATTTCTTGGGATCAAAGATGCTGTATGATGATTTTGTCCGCTACAGCGATGCGCTGGCGGCAGGGCTGGTTACAGCCAGGGTGGATAAAAACGACCGCGTTGCGCTGTTGTTGCCCAACTGCCCCCAGGTGGTAATAGCCCTGCACGGGATATGGAAGGCGGGTGCGATTGCCGTTCCTCTAAATCCGTTTTACACAGCGCATGAGCTGGAGCAGGCCTTTAACGAGGTGGGGGTGAAGGTCGTCATCACACTGGCGCCTCTTTATAACACGGTTAAGGATATACAGGGCCGGACAGAAGTCCGCACTGTTATTGCGACCAATATTAAAACATATCTGCCGGACAGCAGGCGTATATTTTTAGGGCCTTTTATGCAAAAGGGCGAAGGTTATCATATTGAGTTGCAAAAAGGTGATATGTGGTTCCAGGAATTGATCAGAAAGCACAAGAAAAGCGCGCGCCCTGCGGTTAGCCTATCTCCAACCGATCCTGCCGTGATATTTCTAAGCGGGGGGACGGCTGGGGTGACGATGGGTGCGACCGGTACGCACCAGTCCCTGTTGATGTCGGCCATGCAGATACAAGCCTGGCTCAGACCGGTTCTGGAAGAGTGGGACGACAGATTTTTGCTGCCTTTGCCGCTCTACCATGATTTCAATTGCATTGGCGCTCTGGGCACAGCTATGATCAACCACTCATCATGCATACTGGTGCCCGACCCGCGTAACATGAAGGAGATAATAAAGAATGTAGAAAAATATAAGCCTGCCGTTATACCCGGCGTCTCAGCCTTTTTTATCAA
>DFZI01000041.1 GCA_002383665.1 Dehalococcoidia bacterium UBA4060 | reverse complement strand
GGTTCTTTTATAATAAGTTTATGAACATTCAGAAGGCACGTGAGCTCGGTTTCTGTTTCGGCGTGCGGCGCGCTGTCAGCATCATAGAGCGAGAGGCACAGAAGGGAAGGAAGATCGTTACCCTGGGGCCGATCGTGCATAATAAGACGGTTGTGGCACGACTGATGGGGCTGGGAATGGAGGTTGTGGACAGCGTCGATGAGATCAAAGGAGGCACGGTTGCCATTTCCTCCCACGGCGTCTCGCCGGCAGTGCTGGAAAGGATATGCCAGATAAGCGATAACGTGATCGATACCACCTGCCCTATTGTCAGGAGCGCCCAGAAGGTGGCCCGGCGGCTGGCTGCAGCCGGCTTCGGTGTCATCATCTTCGGCGAAGCCCTGCATCCGGAGGTCAGGGGCTTGTTAGGCTGGGCGGGTGAAAACTCGCTTGCCTCACAGGATGCTGACTCGGTTAGGCTGGATGGGTTGCCCAAACGCATAGGTATCATGGGACAGACGACACAGACGCAGGACGACTTCACCGCTTTTGTCAGTCGTCTGGTACAACGTTTGCTCCCTCAGACCCGTGAGTTGCGCATAGTTAATACCCTCTGCCGGGAGACGCAGAAGAGGCAATCCGCTGCGGGTGAGGTAGCTGCCGCAAGCGATCTTGTGATCGTAGTGGGTGGTCACAATAGCGCCAACACGCGGCGGCTGGCCGAAGTATGCTCAACCGTGGTAGAGACACACCATATCGAGAATGCCGACGAAATAAATACAAACTGGCTGCGGGGTAAACAAACTGTGGGCATTACGGCCGGTGCCTCCACACCCGACGAGGCGATCAGCCAGGTTATCGACAGGATCAGGTCCATCGCCGGCGGATAAGCTATGGAGGAAATAAGTTGAATTATTGCAGGTTGGGGGCTATTGCCAGCGTGTTCGTCACGCTGGTGCTGGTAGCCTGCCTAAGCCCTGCACAGCAAAGGATGCAGGAAGGTGATATCCAGCTCGGCAGGCAGGAGTGGGATGATGCCGTGGTCAGCTATAGCCTGGCCATGCAGCTCGACCCGGGATTAAAGCTGGAGAAAAAGATCGCCGCAGCCTATGCAGGGAAGGCCTCAGCCTCGTTTGAGCAGAGGGATTACCCGAGCGCCGTGTACAATTTCGATAAAGCGCTCTCCTTAGATCCGCAGGTCAAGGCTGGTTTTGATGTTGCCTACGCACGTTACCGTTACGGACTGGACTGCATGGAGAACGGGCGTAATGAAGATGCCCTGCAGGCGCTGGGAGCTGCCATTGAGGGGGGATATGCAGAGCCGGAGGCCTACCTTGCCAGGGCGCGTGTCAGTAACCTGCTCGGATTATACTCGATGGCTATCGGGGATGCCTCTTCCTGCCTCGACCGTGATCCTCAATCTGCCGGTGCTTATCTCGAACGCGGCTATGCTTATCTTGCCACAGGCGAATACGGCAAGGCTACGAAGGACCTGTCGCAGGCCATAGCGCTGGACAGCACGCTGAAGGGAGCTTACTATTACCGCGGCCTGGCCTTCAAGCAGATGGGTGAGTTCAGGCAGGCCATAGATGATTTAAAGCTGGCGTCAGAGGCCGATCCCTCTTCTGTCGCAGCCCTGATTGAGCTCGGCCGCTGCTATTACCTGAACACGGACTATTATGATGCCATTGAGCAGTTCTCACGTGCTGTCGGGCTGGATAAGGATGAGGCTGCCGTTGCCTTCAACGATAGGGCTGTTTCCCTGGGCCGCGTGGGCCAGTTCAATGAGGCCGTCTCCGACCTGGGCATATTGACCGGGCTTTACCCGGCGTTCCCTCTGGCTTACTACAACCTGGGCGTGCTCTATATGAAGATGAACCAGCCCCCGGCCGGCATCGATAACCTGGATATCTATCTGTGTCTTGACCTTACCGACAGGTTCGGTTGTCGCGGGCTGGCCTCCGGCTGGCGCCAGTATAATATCTGGTATAACGTGTGCTGCGGCAGCAGAGCCATGTCGGCTGATGCCGTGGAAAGGTGCCACAGGCTGCTGAACAATTACAGGGATAAAGGATCAGTTTCTTACGAGGCAGGTGCGCTCTATTTCGGCACGGAGAATGACTTGTTTTTTGATAAATGGCACTGCCGCCTGATAAGCCATTAGCCCAGTGCGTCTGAAAGCCGCCGGCCGCCCAAGAGGTGCAGGTGGATGTGGGGCACGGCCTGGGTGCCGTCGGGGCCGCAGTTGATGGCCAGGCGGTAGCCGCTGGTGGCTATTTTCTCCTTCTCTGCCACTTTCATGGCGACCAGGATCAGCCTGCCGGCCAGTCCCTGGTCGGCTTCCGTCAGGTCGTTAACTGAGGCTATGTGTCTTCTGGGGATGGTGACAACGTGCACGGGCGCCAGCGGATGGACGTCCCTGAAGGCCACGAAATCATCATCGCTGAAGACAACGTCCGCGGGTATCGATCCCGCAGCGATCTTGCAAAATATGCAGTCCATATCTGAGGGTTTAAGCGATCCTGATAGTCTGGCAGGTAGTGGTGCGTTCGATGCCGTTGATCTTGTGGAACTGCTCTGTGATGAGCTTGCCGACCGTATCCACCGATTCACCCTCTACGACAGCGATGATATCATACGGACCCATGACTGCATCTACCGTTTTGATACCGTCGAGCTTCTTCAGGGCGGTAAGGACCGGCTTGGTCTGTCCTACCGATGTGGTTATGAGTACAAATGCTTTGGCTGCCATAGTCCCACCTCCATTTTCTCAAATTTTAGCCTATAGCGTCAGCTTTACGCAAGTGCTCTATCTCCTGCCCCGTATAGCCCAGATTATTAAGCACCTCATCCGTGTGCTCGCCCCCATAAGGAGCCAGGTTTCTTACTCTGCCCGGCGTTTCCGAGAGCTTGATGCCGATGCCGGGCTACCTGATCTTGCCGAGTGTGGGGTGGTCGAACTCCAGCAGCATATGGCGGTGCAGCAGTTGGGGATCGGTGAAAATCTCGTCTATCGAATACACCTTGCCTGCCGGCACATCGTTCTTGATCAGCAGTTCGAACCATTCATCCCTTGTCCTGGTGAGGAAGAGCTTTTCCATCTCCGTCTCCACCTCTTTCCATCTTGGATCAGATGGCTTGTGTGCAAAATGTTCCTGGCTGAATGAAAAACTCTGCAGGTCCTCCCGTCCGACCGCCTTACAGAAATTCTCCCAGAACCAGGGCTCTAAGCAGCCCAGGCTGATCAGCTTTCCGTCCTTTGTCGTATAAGTCCTGTAATAGGGATAGGCACCTGACAGTGCTCCTTCTCCCCTGGGGAAAGTCCATCCTGCTGTGAAGTAGAACTGCAATATGTAGGTCATGATCGTTACCACGCTATCGGTATACGAGATATCCACCATTTGCCCCCTGCCGCTTTGCTGGCGTGCCAGGAGTGCGGCCAGGATGCCTATGGCTCCGTTGAGCGAGGCACCGGCGAAATCTGCCAGTAAATTCAGCGGTATGGCTGGTGGCTGCCCCGGCCAGCCGATCAGATTGAGAGCGCCCGCAATAGAGATGTAGTTAATGTCGTGGCCCGGGTACTGACTGTAAGGGCCGTCCTGCCCGTAGCCGCTCAACGAACAATATACCAGCCCCGGATTGATCTTATTCAGCGTCTCATAGTCCACTCCCATGCGCTTGACCGCGCCCGGCCTGAAGCCTTCCACCACTACATCGGCTTCTCTGACCAGCCTGTAGAAGACCTGCCTCCCCTCATCTGATTTCAGGTTGATGCGGATGCTCTTCTTGTTACGGTTGAGAGCGTTAAAGGCCTGTTTGTTTTTGAACGCTTCTCCCTGCTGCCCGATATGAAGACCAGCCCCGCGCCCACCTGATCCGGGCAGCGCCTCTACCTTGATGATATCCGCCCCCAGGTCTCCCAGTATCATCGTACAGAGCTCGCCCGGCGGTAAATGGACAAGCTCGATAATGCGGATGCCTTCAAGCGCCAGCATAGACCACCTCCGGTAATGTAATCGTACCCGTTAATAGTATTATACATGATACGGACGCAGTCGATGCCGATGTGCTGACAGGATGTTGCATCTCCTGCAGCCACTAAATCATGATTATGACGGCGGCTGATATCAGGAATGTGAGTATAAAGCTATCACTGTGCCCCTTCCAGTACAGGCTTGAGGTTGTTGAGAATCCGGATCACGGCGGCGTCCTTATTGAGCGTATAGAAATGGAAACAGTGCACGCCGTTATCCCACAGGTCCAGGCATTGCTCGGTAGCCAGGTCGATGCCCGCTTTAACCACGTCGCTGGGGTCTTCCATGCTTTCGAACTTGGTATAAATGGGGATGGGTATCTCCACACCGCTCATCTCGCTGAATTGCTCCACCTTTTCAAAGTCGGTGATGGGCATAATGCCTGCGATAACGGGGATATCAATGCCGGCCTGCTGGAAGCGGTCCATCATTTCATAATAGTAGAAATTCTCGAAGAACATCTGTGAGATGGCGAACTCGGCTCCCTCGTCTATCTTCTGTTTGGTGAAGGCGGTGTCGAGCCCCAGGTTGGGCGATCCGATATGCCCTTCCGGGTAGACGGCCACACCTATGCAGAAATCACCGCGGGATCTGATAAACCTGACGAGGTCGGCGGCGAAGCGGAAGTGCGTCTCGCCATCGAAGATTTCAGGTCCGTATTCCTCGGGGTCCCCTCTCAGTGCCAGTATGTTCTCAATGCCCAGGTCCCTGTAATATTCAATGACAGGCTTGAGCTCGCTCTTGCGGGGATCAGCGCAGGTTATATGGGGCATTACCGTCAAGCCGGTGTGGTCATGTATCTTCCTGACGATCTGTCTGGTCTTGAGCAGGGTATCGCGTCCGGCATGCTGGGTGACTGATATGAACGAGGGATTGAAGGCCTCCAGGTTGTCGATGCGTTGAAACAGCTTCTCCTCCCCGGCCGGGTTGGCGGGTGGAAAGAACTCGAAGGAAAGGCTCCTTCCCCTGCTCCTTATAATCTCGCTTATTTTCATGTGTACTCCCTATGCAGGACGTTGCTTATGATACAGGCGCAGCCGGTGAAAATCAAATTAAACCGTTTGACAAAATCACTGCTTCTACCTATATTGGCGTCATGGAAGATTCTCTGATTAATGCCAGGGTGCTGGTGGAGATACAGGAGAAAGAGAGGAAGGCCATCTCCCGTGAGCTGCATGACCGCCTGGGGCAATCGCTGGCCGTGATGAAGCTGCTGCTGGGCGAGGCGCTCAATTCTCCGCCCGATAAACTGCGCTATACGCTGGGCGAGGCGCAGTCGCTGGTCAACGAAATGATGTCGCTCACCAGGGACCTCTCCCTGGAGCTCAGGCCCAAGATGCTGGACGATCTGGGCCTGCTGCCGGCGCTGCTCTACCTGTTTGAAAGCTATACCTCGCGCACACATGTTGTTGTCAAGTTTGAACATTACGGCCTGCACAAGAAATTCCCCATCGAGATCGGATTAGCGGCTTACCGTGTCGTCAAGGAGGCGCTGGAAAACGTGGCATTGCATGCTGGTGTGAACGAGGCCCGTGTGCTGGCCTGGTCCGATCGCAGGCTGCTGAGTGTAAAGGTGATTGATCTGGGCGTCGGGTTTGATATGGTGAAGCTGCCGACTTTTTTGCCAGGCGGCATACGTGGCATGCAGGGCAGGACGCTGGTGGTTGGTGGAAGCCTCCACATCATATCTGTGCCGGGAGAGGGCACGGCTGTCTCGGCTGAGCTGCCACTGGTGCCCAGACAGCGCACGGGGGAGCCCGAGTAAACGATGATCACTGTAGTGCTGGCTGATGACCATCACGTCGTCCGCAGGGGCATACGTGCCCTGCTGGAGGCAGAGGGGGATCTGAAGGTGATTGGTGAGGCAGGCACCGGTGACGAAGCAGTTCAGCTTGTACAGAAACTGAAGCCAGATGTGCTGGTGGTGGACCTGATGATGTCTGACATGAGTGGCCTGCTGGTGATTCGCCAGGCCCGAAAAAAATCGCCAGGGACCGCGGCCGTGGTGCTTTCCATGTACGGCAATGACTGCTATGTGGTGGAGGCATTGCAGGCGGGCGCTAAATCCTATGTGCTCAAGGACTGCCCTCCCGAAGAGTTGCTGCGTGGGGTGAGGGAGGCTGCTGCCGGGCATCGCTATCTGGCAGCACCACTATCCGACCGTGCCATCGAAGCCTACCTGGTCAGGTCGGAGGAAAGCAAGCTGGATCCTTTCGAGATGCTTACGACGCGCGAGCGCGAGGTATTGCTGC
>DFZI01000073.1:1173-6510 GCA_002383665.1 Dehalococcoidia bacterium UBA4060 | reverse complement strand
TGGCCGTATCCATAGCCCGCCTGAGCGGGCTGGAATATATGGCAGTGAGAGGCACATCCTTCATTGCCAGTCCGAGCTTTTCAGCTTGAAGGCGCCCTGTCGGGCTGAGATCGGTATCGCTGCCACTCCCCTGGATGATCATCTGCTGGTTCCAGGCAGTCTCGCCGTGGCGTATGAGGTAAAGCTTGATTTCCTTCTCCCTGCAAAATGTAATAATAGTTAATTATAGGACGAAATAAAGCAGAAATTCCAAGAGGCGGAAATGTGTCATCGATAGATACAAAATATATTCTGAGTCAGATTTTTTCGTTTGGCCGGCCTACGGGATCGAGGTCTGGAATTTATCAGCTCAGGTAAATATGAGACTGGTGCGCTCAATCGAGATAGGGAAGTCCTCGAAGCCCAGTGCCCGGGCCACCTGCTCGGGACGCCCCGTTCCGGAGGCGTCGCATCTCAGCCGCATGCCGATTTTGGCGGTATCATTCTGCTGCTCTTCCAACCATAGATCATCGATCAGGGCACGCAGGTCATAAAACTTATCCACGGTATCACGTGCGTGGTGCCAGGGCAGGCTATCTTTACCCAGCAACTCGTTTATTCTTTCCTGGAGCATCGGGCCGGCGGGTATCTGTACTATAACCACGTATTCAGCAAAACGTAAGCGCGACTGAAGAGAAGGCTCGTCGAGATGGACAACGGCGGCCTCTATAATGCCGATGCCATCGGGCAACTGCGGCCTGACTTTTTCGGGAAAGTCGGACGGGGAAAGTCTCCGTTCGAGGAAAATGTCCATCATCTCGGCATGGCTGATGACTCCTACTGCGAGCGGTGCGGCCAGAGAGATGCGCGGGTGCGGGCTAAAACCTTCCGAGTAAGCGAGCGCTATTCCCGCACGGCGCAAAGCCCTTTCCCACAGCCTCATCAGATCGAGATGAGAGATGAATTTAAGTTGTTCACCCCGGCTGAATTTAACCCGCAGCCGGTGCATTCCTTTCCCTGGTTATTGTGATGCGCTCAATTTTGCGGTTGGACATCTCTGTAATGGCGATGGTCAGGTCGCGGTATTTAAAATGGTCACCCTGGTGGGGTATGTGGCCGAGGTGGCTGAGGATAAACCCTGCCACAGTATCATATTCGCCCTCGGGCAATTCCAGGTTAAGCTGATCATTGGCTTCCTCGATGCGCAGACCGCCGTCTATATCATATGTATTGGCGTCAATAGGCATTATCTCTTTCTCATCAACCCTCATCTCATCACCCATGCTTCCCATGAGCTCTGCAGCCAGGTGCTCAAGATTGGCGATGCCTGCCACACCTCCGAACTCATCGATGACTATAGCCATATGGAAATTGTGGTCCCTCATCTCTGTCAGCAGTTCGCCCAGCCGCTTGGTCTCCGGCACAAAATAAGCCGGCCTGATCAGGCTATCGATGGGATCGTTATTACCGATCTCATTTTTAGCCACTGCCATGAGCACATCTTTGACAGTGAGCATGCCGGTCACATTGTCCGGCATATCCCGGTAGATGGGAAAACGTGAGAGAGGGTGCTCGCGGTATATATCAAAAAAATCTTTCAAGCTGGTGCCTTCTTCGATGAAAGAGATCTCGGTGCGTGGCTGCATCACATCCCTCACCGGCCGGTCGGAAAACTCGAAGGCCCGATGGATCATATCGGCCTCTGTCTCCTTCCATACGCCCTCGGCCTCGCCAACATCGATGGCCGTGCGGATCTCGGCTTCATCAACAGTCACCCTGTTTCCGCTGGAATCTGTGGTAATTCGTGTGAAGCCGGCGCCTATCTTATTCAGCACCCAGACGAAGGGATACAGGACCCAGATCACAACCTGTATGGGGATGGCATAGGCCAGTGCCAGCTTTTCGTTATGGTGTGTGGCAATCGTCTTGGGGACAACATCGCCGAAGATCAGCAATACAATTGTAGCTACGATGGTTGCGACCAGTGCTCCCAGGTTCTCTTCACCCAGCAAATCCACAAAAATAACAGTTGCCAGAGCCGCAATGGCCATATTGACCAGGTTATTGCTCAGCAGGATGGCGGAAAGGAAGACGCCGGGATTGTCCTTGAAGCTTTCCAAGATGTCAGCGAACTTTACATCGTTGCTGAGCAGGTGCTTGACGCGTATCCTGCTCATTGAGACCACGGCAACCTCGGCGCTGGCAAAAAAGGCGGAGAGAGCCAGGCAGATGATAATTATGACGAGATACAGGCTATGTTGACTGCTCATACACATTCCGGTTAAAAGTCCGGAATACAGTTTATGATAACATTCAGATGCGGGTGCAGTCAAAGCTCACCGGTCTTTGTAAGTTCAAACAAATGTATAGCAATGTGCTGCTGATCGGGCGAAATGATAGAATGGGGTCGCCATGTGTTGATACAGGCAAATCCCGATGGGGTTGCTTATCAGATGACAACCATAGAGCTTTTCCCTACTCTCGAACATTGCATAGAGTCGACAGCCACGGCAGAGTTTAATCTGCTGGCGGGTCGTTATCTTGAGTCGGGCAGAGAGGATGCCGATCTTGAAGCGAAGCTGGAATTGCTGAGAGATTTCCTAGAGACAGCCGATTTCCCTGCACTCCGGCAGGAAAGCGATTTTTATCTTCTCGTAGGAGAGTCCGTCAAATTCATCATCACCGATCAGGATGAAATGCTCACGGTGCGCATGGAAGTGATCCCTTCGGGCTAAGTGCCGCGCTTCTTATAATCAGGGCACCATACAGCATTGGGTCGGGCAGGCTGGTGACAGGCGCTGGGCCAGTCGAACTTGCAGGAATCACACAGGATGATTTTCATGCCCAGAGCCTGCTTGATGTTTATTTTAAGATTGTCAAACCATGACGGCTTGGTCTTTTTCAGTTTCGGCATCTGGTGTCTCCCTATCTTACCCTGAAGGGGACAGTAACCATATCTTTGCCGTTCATAATGATCTTAACCGCGTAATCCCCCTTGGGCAGCTCATTCTCGCCACGCTTGAGTAATGCGATTATCGGTGTTGTGCCTTCAATTACCGCCTTGTCTTCCTTAAGCAGATAATCAGCGTAGATGGCATCGTCACTGCGCGTTAATATCCATCTGACGATTAACTCGGTACCGGGCGGGACGTTGTAGGCCCGTGCGCTGAGTCCTACCTCATTAATGGAGGTGGGGAAAATGCCAGTGATATCGATCTTCGTCTTTTCCTCATCGGAATAAGTGAAGGTAATTGCCTCGCTGACGAAGGGGCCGGGTATGCTGGCCCGGTCAACCACCTGGAATTTCAGCCTGGCCTGTTCAGTATCCTCGATTTTCAATATGACTTCATAGGTGCCGATGGGGAAGGTTTTACCCGCGGATGGACCAAAGGAAAAACTGACGTATTCCTTGCCCTCAGCTTTGCTGGATGCCGTGTAAATATCACTATTCTTGATGCCTTCCAGTGCGCCTTCAACGAATATCCAGCGGGCACTGATATTGGTGCCGAAGGAAGCGCCTGTAATTTTTGCCGAGCAATAGATTGCCGAGCTATCGTCGGGAAATATAACTACTTTATCCAGAGGCTTACCCGTTATCAGGTCGATGCCTGTACACATCACAGCCTCACTTAATATCGCAGCGAGAGCCGAGGCCTCACCCTTAATGGTGAAAGGCACTGCCTGTATGAAACTGCCGTCGTAGTACACCTTCGCCTGATATCCTCCCTTGGGCAGCAACTTGTCCGATCGAACGAAACCGAATGCAATATAGGGCGTGGTGGTGGCAATGGTCTCACTGCCGAGAAGGTAATCGCTGTACTGGCCATCCTCGCTTTTAGCGATATACCATTCCAGTTTCACATGCGATTTGGGCGAGACCGAAGCGAGCTTGACCGAGCAGAATATCTCCTCGACATCCGGGGGAAATGTATTTGCAACAGTTTTTGGTTCCCCGCTGCCGGAGACTTCAGAACAGATCAATACCTGCTCAACAGGAGCTTGCGCGCAGCCGGCATAAGCCGGCAATAGCAGGATAGATATCATCATTATAAAGGCTATAGACCTGAAAATCTTCATTGTAAGATACTCCTTAGAGAAAGATCAGATATTTTCACCCTGGTATTGGCCACTATACCCCTGCCCTGTGCGGCCTGAGGTATACATGAAAATGAGCTGGGCTACACGGGCATTCCTGTGCAGTCTGAATCCATGCGTATTGTAGACAACCAGCAGGGATTGCGAACGCCCGTGATAACCGGCATCCCAGACGGCGGTGTGCAGGCTGACTCCGCAACGGTTGAGACTGGAGCGCGGCCTGGCCAGTGCCATGATATTAGCAGGCAGGTTGACCACCTCGTTAAATGTAACCAGGTAGGCTCCCGGCCGGAGATCCACACCGTTGTCGCCGTCGAAATCCAGCGGCATAAGTTGAGGCAGCAATCTGCTTTCATTGGTCTCGCCTAACTTGCCGCCTGAAGCGAAAGAGGCTATCTCTCTTATAGTAATATCAAATCCATTGGGCTGCAACTGGGCATCGAGGCTGATGAAATCCGATATCAGAGGGGGCCTGGACTTGATCAGTCCCAGTATATCCTCCCTGACCAGCACTCCCTGTCGGATGGTCATGTTGCTCCTGCGTTCCTTAATTGCATAATAATGATGTATTATAGTACGATTAAACGGTGCCGTCAGGCAAATCAATACAATATCAAATATATTGAGGAGTAAACGTATGGAAAAACTGGAAGAGATGAGCAATTATGACCTGGCCAACCTGGCGCTGGACTTTTTACACCGTGCCGCGCTTCATTACGGTCTCTGGTTCAGTGAGATCAACTATCAGCTTGGTTTAAATGAAGCAGTGCAGGCTGAAGAAGAGGTATACTCGAAGTTCATATCACTGATGTTTAATCGGCTGGGGAGCAAGCTTGGCTTCGAGATCGATCGTGACCTTCCTGCTGCTGTGGTCAACCTGCCCCGCGGCAGTCTCGAAGCTCTCCTTGATGCATTAGCGGCCAACTGGATAGCGGCTGATGGCCTCTGGTTTCAGGCGATAGAAAAGAGGCAGGATATGTTTACGGCTAAAAGATGCAACGACACCTGCTGGGCACGTTTCTCGCCCTTTGAAGCTGGCAGCATTAAGAGGCTGGTAAATCTGCCTGAGGGAGGGGGACTGGATGCACTGGAGATAGCTCTTGGCTACCGTCTTTACTCACGCCTCAACATCCAATCAATGGAAAGACAGGGCAACAGCCTCGTCTTCAGGATGGACAACTGCAGGGTGCAGGACGCACGCAAGCGCAAGGGCATGGAGGATTATCCCTGCAAATCGGGAGGTGTGATAGAGTATTCCAGCTT
>DFZI01000073.1:0-1079 GCA_002383665.1 Dehalococcoidia bacterium UBA4060 | reverse complement strand
GTGCTATTATGCTATATTTAATATCTGTTGATTGAAAACAGTCGGCCGGGACGCTCATGAATTTATATGCCGTAATTATATTAGCGTTTATTCTGACCGAGTTTGCCTTGGAGCTGGTTGCCAATATTCTCAATCTGAGAGCTCTCCGGATCAATCCGCCTGAGGAATTAAAGGATATTTATCAAGAGGATGCCTACCGGAAATCGCAGGCGTATACTCGAGAGCAGGCCATATTCAGTTCTATAGTCAGCCTGCTCAGCTTGGCTCTGCTCCTGGCCTTCTGGTTCTGGGGAGGCTTCAACAAACTGGACCTGCTGGTGCGTTCCTGGGGGTTTGGCAGCATTATCAATGGCATTCTTTATACGGCCATCCTGGCACTGGCTTACGGGATAATCATGCTGCCTTTCAGCATCTACTCGACTTTTGTCATCGAGCAGCGTTATGGATTTAACCGCACCACACCCCGTATTTTCATCCTGGATACGCTCAAAATGTTGTTGCTGGCTGCCCTGCTTGGCACACCCCTGCTGGCCGGCATTCTTGCCCTTTTTGAATATTGCAGTCCATATGCCTGGCTTTATTGCTGGGCAGCCGTTACATTGTACCTCCTCATAATCGAATTTGTTGCACCCAACTGGATCATGCCCCTTTTCAACAAATTCACACCGCTGGAAGAGGGTGAGCTGCGCCACTCGATCATGACCTATGCGAAGTCCGTCGATTTCCCCATTGGGAACATCTTTATCATGGACGGGTCGAAACGCTCGAGCAAGTCAAATGCTTTTTTCACCGGGTTTGGACGCAGTAAAAAAATCGCACTGTTCGATACCCTGGTTGCCAGACATACAACTGCAGAGCTGGTCTCCGTGCTGGCACATGAGATCGGCCATTATAAGAAAAACCATATCATAATCAGCCTTGTAGTCAGCATATTGCATTTCGGACTCCTGTTCTTCCTGCTGTCCCTCTTTATCAACAGCAGCGGTTTATACGCTGCCTTTTATATGGAACAGTCCTCAGTCTACACCGGCCTTATCTTCTTCGGGCTGCTTTATACACCGATCGAGGTTATCCTTTCC
>DFZI01000090.1 GCA_002383665.1 Dehalococcoidia bacterium UBA4060 | reverse complement strand
TTCATCCAGCAGGTAAAACTCGCTGAATCTGTCGTCGGCCTTCGGGATGTTGGCGAAATAGATGACCAGGCCGAGACAGATGACGCACAGTGCGAGGACGAAGGCAAGGACGCCGCTGCTGACAGATTTCATATCAGACGGTTACCGATACAGTACCTTTTAAGACTTGCAGGCATACAGGCTGATTATATTGGGTTTGGCAGCAGGGCGCAATATGATATAGCTGCTAATGCGCTGGGCGGGATCATTGAGGCACGTATGACACCGGAGTCATCCTACCTCTGGACACTGCCCATGTTTCATTCTGTGAATGGAATGAGGAGGAATGGGGCAGCCTGCCAACCGATGAGAAAATCAGGCTCAGGATGCGCCAGGGCGTATCATCTGTCGGGGGCAGCATTGTCAGTGTGGTCGATGATAACATGAGGGAAGTGCCCCACGATGGCAGAACATCCGGAGAGATCGTGATGCGCGGCAACAACGTCATGAAGGGATACTATAAAGAGGAAGACAAGACCGATGAGGCCTTTGCCGGCGGCTGGTTCCACAGCGGCGATCTGGCTGTGATCGATCCCGATGGCTACATCCGCATCGTCGACCGCATCAAGGACATCATCATCACGGGCGGTGAGAATGTGTCCAGCCTGGAGGTCGAAGACGTTATCAGGGAGTTCCCGGGCGTCAGCGATGTGGCCGTCTACGGCAAGCCTGATCCCAAATGGGGCGAGACAGTCAAGGCTCTGGTCCAAATGGAACAAGGAACTGAGGCTAAGCCGGAAGACATCATCAAACATTGCAATTCCCGCCTGGCCGGCTTCAAGTGCCCGCGCGAGGTAGTGCTGGGCACTGTGCCCAGGACGACCACAGGCAAAGTGCCGAAGGCTGTTCTCAGAAAGTCTGGACTTGAGACGGTCAAAGGGGCAGTCTGATAGCTGCAGAGATATATTCGGAGAAGGCCCCGCCCGTTTCCGGGTGGGGCCTTCTGATGTGTGCTGCGATGGCCCAATGGATGATATGGAATAAATTTAGAGAACAATGTTCAAAAATATATGGTATGTTGTGACAAAAGTCACATTTTCACAATGGGGCTGTGGCTAAAATGAACTTGGATGGTGGGGGCAGATTTCCCGGCTGCCTGTGGTGAAGTGGTTCTTACTTGGTAGGAAATTTTAGCGTGTTTTTACTGTAAAAAAATTGACAGGAATCCAATATAAACAATATTATTTACGTTTTCTGTCCCCTCAACAGGGGAAAAATCCAGAAGGGAGAGCTAAACAGTACCTATGCAAATCGTAACATGTATCAAGCAGGTGCCGGATACGACACAGGTTAAGATCGATCCAGTCAAAGGGACGCTCATACGTGAGGGCGTGCCATCCATCATCAACCCGTTCGATGCCCATGCCCTGGAGGAAGGCCTGCGCTTGAAAGACAGGTACGGATTCAAGGTAACAGCCATCTCCATGGGGCCTCCCAGCGCCGAGGTAACATTGCGCAACGCGGTTGCCGTGGGTGTGGACAATGTTATCCTGCTCAGTGACCGGGCATTTGGAGGGGCAGATACACTGGCCACCAGTATGGTGCTGGCCACCGCTATCAGGAAGCTGAATGAGGAGGAGGAGGTCGCACTTGTGCTGTGCGGCAAACAGACCATCGACGGCGATACCGCCCAGGTGGGACCCGGCATCGCCACACGCCTCGGGTTCCAGCAGCTCACCTCGGTCGACAGGATCGAGGAGCTGGATCTCAAGAATAAGAGGATCACTGTGCGCTGTAAGTTCGAAGAACGCTATGAGATTCTTAACTCGTGCTTCCCTGCCATGATCGCGGTCCTGCGTGAGATCAACCGTCCCCGCTATCCTACCGTGCCTATGCGGCTGATGGCACAGGACTATAAAGTCACAGTATGGGATAACAAGATCATGCAGATGAACGAGAACGAGATAGGGCTGAAGGGTTCGGCCACGGCAGTGCGCAGGATCTTTTCACCTGACAGGGCCAAGGGGCAGATACTGGGCGGCGACGAAGTCCAGGATCCTGAAGACGCGGCCCGCATGCTGATCAACAAGCTGGTCAGCAAGAATCTTATATCGTTGCAATAGGAAAATCATTTAACCGGGGCATATATAAAATGGAAGAAGAGAAAAAGAAGATAAAAAAGCCTCTGGGCGTAGCCAGGCTTTTGCCCGCCAAGTGCATAGCCTGTGGCGCCCGCTGCCAGAGCGTCTGCGCAAAGCATGTTATCGAGATGTCTGAATCTGGTGAGCCTATCATTGATGCGTCCAGGTGCACAGGCTGCCGCAGATGCATCAAGGTCTGTCCGGCCGAGGCGCTGGAGATTTACTATACCCCCGAGCAACAGAAGCTGCTGGAAGAGATAGCCAGGATGGAGGCGCAGGGTGGTGGAGCAGCCGTGGCCGAGCCTGAGGAGGAAGTTGAGGAGGATGCCCTGCCTAAAGGGCATGGTGAATACAAGGGCCTGTGGGTCTTTGTCGAGCAGGTCGATGGCGTGCCGGCCGCGGTTTCCTGGGAGCTGCTGGGAGTGGGTTCCACGCTGGCCAGGCAGCTTAATGTCGAGACCGCTGCCGTCATCATTGGCAACAAGGTCGAGAATTTGTGTTATGAGGCCATTGCCTACGGTGCCGACAAGGTCTACCTGGTCGATCATCCTGTCTATCGTTACTATCGTACCGGACCTTACTTCAGAGCGGTGTGCAGCCTCGTCAGAAAATACAAGCCTGAGATCATGCTGGTCGGGGCGACTGGCGTGGGGCGCGACCTGGCGGGTGCAGTTGCCACCGAGCTGAGGACGGGCCTGACAGCAGACTGCACAGGGCTGGCGGTGGACAGTGACAGGCGTTTGCTCATGCAGACGCGGCCGGCCTTTGGCGGCAACATCATGGCCACCATCGTCACCGAGAAAATCTGGCCGCAGATGTCCACGGTCAGGCCTCACACCTTCCACATGCCTGAGAAGGACCCTAACCGCAAGGGTGAGATAATCCATGAGGTTATCGATATCAGCGAGGATGAGATCTGTACCAAGGTCCTTGAGATTATACAGGGAAAGACAGACGGTGCTGTGGACGTGGCCGGTGCCGACGTCATTGTTTCCGGGGGAAGGGGTGTGCAGCATCCCGATAATTTCAAGGTTTTGCAGGAGCTGGCTGATGAGCTGGGTGGTGTGGTTGCCTGCTCGCGCGCAGCCGTGGATGCCGGCTGGATGCCCCAGGAGAGGCAGGTGGGCCAGACGGGCAAGACCGTACGTCCCAAGATCTATATTGCCTGCGGCATCAGCGGCGCCATTCAACATCTGGTAGGCATGCAGAACTCCGACATTATTGTAGCCATCAACCGCGACAAAAATGCGCCCATTTTTGAAGTTGCGCATTACGGTCTCGTCGGTGACCTGTTCAAGATAGTGCCTGCTTTGACCCGGCAGCTAAAAGAGCTGAGGGCGCAATCGAAGTCC
Organism: Dehalococcoidia bacterium UBA4060; assembly: GCA_002383665.1. GTDB lineage: Bacteria > Chloroflexota > Dehalococcoidia > GIF9 > UBA5629 > UBA6808. The sequence goes on along the minus strand of DFZI01000090.1, from coordinate 4,559 downwards.
TGATGGGATACTTGATGGAGGATTATTAGATGACTTTACGTGTGACAATGTTCGCTATCGTATTCGCGGTAGCTATTATATTTTTTCTCTGGAGCTGCTGGCAGCGGTTCAGCCTGGTGACGCTGGGCAGAGCCGATAACCGGTTCGACAGGATCGGACTGCGCTTCGTAAACATGCTGCTGTATGCTTTCGGGCAGAAGCGCGTAGTATCAGGTAAATATCCCTTCGGCTGGAACCACTTCATCTTCTTCTGGTGCTTCCTGATCCTGCTTATCTCCAACACGGAGTTCCTGTTACACGGGCTGTTCCCCGAGGTTATAGCTCTATCATATTTACCACAGGGACTTTATTACGCTCTGGCGCTTATCTTCGACATCGTATCCATAGTGGCACTGGTGGCCGTGATCGTGGCCATCAGCCGCCGGTTATGGTTCGCACCCAAATACATCGATGCCAAAACGGTTGACGCCTTCGTGATCCTGGGTCTGGTGGGCATTCTGATGCTGGCTTTCTTCAGCTTGCATGGAAGTGATATCGCCCTGGGCAATGAGCAGGCCGCGGCTTATATGCCGGTATCTTCTTTTGTAGGAATGCTTTTCTCCGGCATTATGCCGGCCACACTGGAGACTATGAAACTGGTCTTCTGGTGGATCCACGCCTTTGCCCTGCTGGGCTTTCTCTGCTATTTGCCCTACAGCAAGCATATGCATATACTCACCTCCATCCCCAACTGCTTCTTCAAAAGCATCGACAAGGTCAACACGCAGACGCCCGAGGTGTTCCAGAAAGAAAATGTCTATGGCGCCGGGCGTGTGGACAGGATGCGCTGGAAAGACCTGTTTGACTCTTATTCCTGCACCGAGTGCGGCCGCTGCACTGACAACTGTCCGGCTGCCAGCACGGGTAAGGATCTAAAGCCTCGCCTGGTGATACACGATATCAAGGTCAACCTCCTGCATAACGGAGGGCTGATCAGGAAAGGTAAGGAGCCGCAGCTTCCGCTGATCGGTGGAGGAAGGGAGGGCAGCGTGAAGGAAGATACCATCTGGGCCTGCACCACCTGCGGAGCCTGCATGGAGGTCTGTCCCGTTTTTATCGAGCATGTCCCCAAGCTGGTCTACATGCGCCGTGACCTGGTTGAGATGCAGGCCAAATTTCCCGATGAGCTGCTCTCGCTGTTCGAGAACCTGGAGAACCGCAGCAATCCCTGGGGCATTATACCGGCCGAGCGTGGCCGCTGGGTGGCCGAGGTGCAGGCTCCGGCCTTCGAGAAGGGCAAGACCGAATATCTGTTCTATACGGGGTGTGCCGGCTCGCTGGATACCCGCAACAAGCGCAATACTGCGGCCATCGCGCGTATTCTCAATGCCGCCGGCGTATCATGGGGCACATTCGGCAAGGATGAGAAATGCTGCGGCGACAGTGCCCGGCGGTTGGGCAACGAGTATGTCTTCGACAGGATGGCCAGGGAGAACATCAAGGTCTTTAATGATGCGGGCGTGAAGAAGATCATCGTCGAGTGCCCGCATTGCTACAATACGCTCAAGAACGACTACAAACAGTTCGGCGGCGATTTCGAAGTCATTCACCATGCCGAGTTGATATCGCAATTGATCGAGTCCGGCAGGCTGAAGCTGGAAGGGAAGGTCGATGCCGGCAGGCTCGTCTTCCACGATTCATGCTATCTGGGACGTTATAACGGTGTGTTCGATCAGCCGCGCAAGCTGATTGAGATGGCTACCGGCAAGGCGCCGCTGGAGATGAAGAAGAACAGGGAATTGTCATTTTGCTGCGGTGCCGGCGGAGGCCGTATGTGGATGGAGGAGACCGAAGGAACCCGGATCAACATGGCCAGGGTGAACCAGGCCATGGAGTCCGATCCCGACACCATCTGCGTATGCTGCCCCTATTGTGTGACCATGATGGAGGATGGGTTGACCGATATCAAGGCGCCCGAGAAGGTCAAGGTCATCGAGCTTTCTGAGCTGGTGGAGAAGGCGCTCAAATAGCTAAAGGATCAACATGGCATCGCCGAAGCTGTAAAAGCGGTAGCCTTCGGCCTTGGCTGTTTCGTAGGCATGGAGGATGGTCTCGCGCCCCGCAAAGGCCGAGACCATCATGATCAGCGTCGATTTCGGCAGGTGGAAATTGGTCAGCATGGCATCTACCGCTCTGAAATGGTAGCCGGGCAGGATGAAGATGCCCACCTGCCCCGCAAACGGCTTTGTCTCGCTCGTCCGGGAAGCCTCCTCGATCAGGCGGACCGATGTGGTGCCTACCGCAATCACCCGCTTGCCTGCCTTTCTCGTGGAGTTAATGACCTCTGCGGCCTCCGCCGTGATCTGCCCGTATTCCGTATGTATCTTATGATGCTCAGGATTTGCTACCCTTACGGGCTGGAAGGTATCCAGCCCGATATGCAGTGTAACGAAGACCAGATTTACGCCTCTCCGGTGTATTCCGTCCAGCAGCCCGGGGGTGAAGTGCAGGCCGGCGGTAGGGGCAGCTGCGCTGCCCGTGATTTGAGAATAGACGGTCTGGTAGCGTTCAGTATCCTCCAGATGGGACTTGATGTAGGGAGGCAGGGGCATCTCGCCCATCTTCTCCAGCGCTTCAGGATGTGAGAACTCTACCACACGGGTGCCGTCCTCATGCCTGCCTGTGATGGTGGCTTTTGTCTGGAGCCCCTGCCTATCGGATAGCTTTACATAAGCACCTTCACGCAGCCTGCGTCCCGGGCGTACCAGCGCTTCCCAGGTTGATGGATTAAGCTGCTTGAGGAGGAGGATCTCGGCTTTTCTTTCCCCCTCATCGATGGTGCCCTTGAGGCGAGCGGGTATGACGCGGCTGTTGTTGAAGACCAGTGTATCGCCGGGATCCAGGTATTCGGGCAGGTCGCGGAAGGAGCGGTGCCGGATCAGGCCAGTGGAGCGGTCCAGCACCAGCAGGCGCGAGCTGTCCCTCGGCTCTGCAGGGTGCTGGGCGATGAAGCGGGCAGGCAGGTCATAATCGAAATCAGACAGCTTCATGTTGCCTCAGGCGCGGCATGGCTTCGACCGCATTCGTTTACGATGGCATGATTGTGAGCGGTTCATTTATTTAAAGAAGCGCAGTACCAGGTTGATGATGATGGTCAACACGATGCTGACGATGAGGAAGGTGACGATGGGGAAATAGAAGGAGAAGTTGCCCTTCCTGACGAAGATGTCGCCCGGCAGCCTGCCCAGAAAGGGGATATGCTGGTTGAATATTAGCAATAGCCCGACGATGATGATCACGCCGCCGAAAATGAGCAGAATTTTGCCGAGTCCTGTTAAATCCACAGGCAGATTTTAGCCGAAAGTAAGGCATGGGGCAAAAAGGTTTTGGGCAGCCACCTGTCAGCCAGATGTCAGGATAGGGTCAGAGATTCGTAAGATGCCGGTCAAGCAGATGCCGGCCAGGCAGTCTATATTTGAATCAGGATGAAACGTGTAAATGGTAATCGATCCACGTCGCTTGATATCCAAAGGAGGGTCTAAGAAATTTGTTAAAACATGTGTTAGCTGTTACAGGGGCAATAATGGCTGCTTCTCTTGCATTGGTCCCGGCCGTGCCTGTCTTTGCTGCACAGTACACTGCCGGAGATGTGGCTGCACAGACTGTGCTGGCGGATAATTCAACCGGGCTGCCTGATCCTCCACCGGAGAATCCCGATAACTCCTATTCTCCGGTTCCTGATCCATTGCCACCACCGCCTCCGCCAGAATCTCCCGATAATGCCTACCCGCCGAATCCGAATCCACCGGAAACTCCTGATAATGCCTACCCGCCGATAACAAATCCGATACAGCCTGTTCCTCCTCCACCTCCCCCGACCCAACCACAGGTCCCCTGGCAGGGTTACGGCTACTCCGGGTGGTATAATCAGGCCGATCCGGGCTACAGCGCACCTGTGATCATTTACCAGCAGCCGCAGACCACAGTACAGACTACCAATTATGTGCCGGTGATTACAACGTTCGGCGCCGATGCCGGCTACATCCAGCCAGGACAAAAATCGACATTATCCTGGTCGGTCGATAATGCCGATACCGTCACCATCACACCCTCGATTGGAGTGGTTGCCGCCAGCGGGTCATACACGGTGTCTCCACGATATACGACTACCTATATGCTGACGGCTAAAAATAGTCTGGGTACGGTTGGCGCCAGTACCACGGTGACCGTATCGCCCCTCACCTATACCACCAGAAGCGACATCAGCGCGGGCACAGTAGTTGCTGATGAATATACAGGATCAGATGGAGGTGATTCAGGCACCGCCCTGGTCACCAGCGGGCCGGGCACTCCTGACATCCTGACGGACAGCCGGTGGGTGGTATATTTGCTCTTTCTGGGACTGCTGGCACTGGGAGCTGGTGTGGCGGTTTACCTGTTGCTGAGGAAGCCGTCTGCCGCATATGCCGGAGTGCGTGCGGGAGGTTCGACAGTGTGCATAGCGTCCATGGTGGCACCCGTCTCCACCGTGACATCAAGTACGGTAGCAGTGTCTACTGCGGTCATTACCGGCCATAGGG
>DFZI01000044.1 GCA_002383665.1 Dehalococcoidia bacterium UBA4060 | reverse complement strand
TTGAAAGTGTTTTATAGCTAAAATATTTTTAATTGGCAGGTATTTTGTGCTGCCGAGGATGACAGTGAGGCTGCTACTGGTATATCATAACGGGAATAATCATTACAGGAAGGTGATTACCTGTGAAATATTCCAATGACCTTGATTTTTTATTTCATCCCGCCACCATTGCCATCTCCGGAGTTTCGGAAGATATTAAAAAGTTTAACGCCGGCTATAAATTCATGGATGCCCTGATGAAGATAGGATTCAAAGGTAAGATCTACCCGATGAACCCCGGCGGTGGCGAAATAAATGGTATGAAAATATACACAAGTTTAAAGGATATCCCTGACAAAGTGGATTATGTTATTTCGGCGATACCGGCTCGCTATACTCCACAACTGGTAGAGGATTCGATCGCCAAGGGAGTTAAAGCTATCCACTTTTTTACCTCTGGCTTCAGTGAAATAGAAAATGTTGAAGGCAAGCGCTTGCAGTCTGAAATAATTAACAAAGCGAGGGATGGCGGAGTACGTATTATTGGTCCTAACTGCCTGGGCATTTGTTGCCCTTCCGGTGGCCTTTCCTTCAGCCCCGACTTGAGCACAATCAACGGTAATGTTGGCATGATATCACAAAGCGGCGGTAATGCGGCGCACTGTGTTCAGGAGGGCATTGATAGGAACGTTTTTTTTAGCAAAGTGGTCAGTATGGGCAATGGGGCCGACCTTAACGAATCCGACTATCTTGAATACCTTATTCAGGATAACGAGACAAAAATAATAGTCGGATATATCGAGGGCGTAAGAGAAGGCCTGCGTTTTTTCAAAGCTTTAAAAGTTGCAACATCAGAAAAACCAACTATTTTATTTAAAGTGGGTACGTCGGAATCAGGTGCCCGGGCGGCAATATCACATACTACAGCATTGGCCGGTTCCGATCAGGTATGGGATGGTTTATTTAAGCAGGCGGGTGTGATTCGGGCAGTCAGCATTGAAGAGATAATCGATGTCACAGTTGCTTTGCAACGTATGAAGGTGCCAAAGGGAAACCGCGTTATAATCGCCGGTATAGGTGGTGGGGCCAGTGTAATCCTTGCTGATGAATTTTCTAATGTTGGTCTGGCAGTGCCTATGCTGAGCGATAGTTTGCGTAAAAGAATTATCGATCTCTATCCATCAGAGGCAGGACGGATTTTTAAAAATCCTATTGATTTTAATGATTTCGAGACTTCCGACAGTTTTATCAAGACAATCAAAGTGCTTGATGAATATGAAGGGGCCGATCTGCTGGTTTTGCATTTTGCGTTTGACCATTTCGGCCTGATATCAATCAAAGATAAAGAGGCGATGATCAGCTTTTATCTTCAACTTATTCAACAAGTGAAGGGCGAAATAACCAAGCCTTTAGCCATCATATTGCACAGTTATGCTTCCGATAGCACCAGGAAAATAGCATATAATGCAATGAAAGAGTTGAACCAGTCAGGGCTCGCAGTTTATCCTTCCATCCGGCGCGGTGCCGTAGCTATAAGTAAATTTGTCCGCTATCACCAGCAGAAAAAACGACCGTCATAAAGCCCAGACTTTCAGAAAAATAGATATGTTGGTTTGCCTCCTTATTGGCCATGTGTATGCTATCAGTGCATTTTTAGACCACGTATAATAATTACTGTACCATGGCATTAAACATTACGTTTATCGTTTTATTTGTGCTGTCACTGGTTGTCATGTGGTTGGGTACCATATTCACTTTTGCATGGCATAAGATGCTTACGCGCCGGATAGCACTGGTTTCTCTGCTGGTTTGCATTGTGCTGGCGCTTTTGATAGCCGGTATTTTGACCGTAGTCATTGGCGATATGGGGCTTCTCCTGAAGATTACTCTTTAATTTAATTGGTCGATAAAAGACTCTCAGTGCATGTTTAGCATGATTAAAACCGGGGCAAAGATTGCTATATCATTGTTAGTAGCCTGATAAAAGAAAGGAACGTTACGGCTTATGGTAATAAATGCCGGGTACAGCTATAATTTTGTTAATTTTTAGATGGAAGGGCAGATTCGATGGAGACATCTGATGAGGCCGTCATCAAACTGAGCAGGTTAAGATTACCGGATGCGGCTAAATTACTGTGCAGGGCCTTTTGGAGCGATCCCTTTATAGAGTACCTGTTTCCCGATGAGTCTGAACGGACAATTCTGGCCGAAAAATATTTTTTGCTCAATATCAGACGTAAACTGATGACCTGTGAGGTTGGGGTAACATCGTCATTGAAGGCTATCGCCGTATGGCATTCATACAGGGGAGAAAAGATAAAGGATGAGGAGAGTGCTTCTGATCCTTTGCGAAGGATGCCGTATATGATAGGTGATGCTCCCTACGAGCGCCTGGTGACGGCCGGCAAGGCTCTTGAGGAAGAGCGCAGGCGAATCATGTACATGCCCCATTGTTATCTGCATTTACTGGCCGTAGAGCCGGGTCAGCAGGGAAAAGGCTACGGCAGCCTGCTGGTCAGACCCATCCTGGAGCAGGCTGATGAAAAAAGGTTGCCATGCTACCTTGTCACCATGAGGGAATCCAACCTGCTTTTTTACGACAAGCACGGGTTCAAGCTGTTACAGGCCAAACAATTGCCCAACGAGGGCCCCTTTACATGGTTCATGCTCAGGAAATCTGTTTAATAAGTGCTGCTTTCTACCAACGGCAGTGCATGCGATAGAATAAGAAATATGATATACAGGATATCGCTGCTATTCATGTGTAGTCTCTGTTTCCTGGTGGCATGCGCTCCACGCGTATCTACGTACAGCGAATACACCAATCCATCCTATGACCTGCGCGGCCTGATTATAACAGATGATGCTGAAGTTAAGTCATGCCTAAAAATGATACTAACTGATGGCAATGATATGAGGACTGATTTCAGAAGGATACAGGACTGGGTGGCTAAAAATATTATTTATGATAATGAGATAAGCCACTACTGGCAGCTTCCGTCTGAGACCCTGGCATCACGGAGAGGAGATTGTAAAGACTATTCTACCTTGCTTTGTACATTGTGGCGTGCTTATGGTATACCTGCTGATACAGTGTATGTTGCCATAGGTACGGACTACAGGGGCAATCAGCATGCCTTTTTGGTTGAGAAATACATAACCGGCAAATGGCAGGTAATCGAGCCTCAAATAGGCGGTTTTGTTATATCCAGCCTGGGCGCCATAGATACAGCCGAGAAATACTCTATTATGTATCTTTTTAATGACCTGGAATATAGTGGGCAGCCTTACTGGATCTATAGCAAAATACATGGGCTGGATTATGCTGAAGGCCAGCAGGATATAATAGCAGCGCGGCAGGCTTTGCCTGTTATCAACTATTTCACAGCTTCTCCTTCAAGGATAGGCGCAGGCCAGCCAGCCACATTGAGTTGGGATATTACGGGCGCTGAATTCAGAGGCATCAATCAGGGCATAGGCGAAGTGGACCCAATGGGCACCGCGGTTGTCTACCCTCTGGAAGATACCGAGTATCGGCTGGTGGCCAGGAACAGCTCGGGAGTGCTTAACTCGTCGGTCATGGTCAAGGTCACACAGGTTTCAGGCGCTGCGAGAGCTGCTCAGTCACCTGCTGTTATGATTGATATGAAGTCACCTATGACCATAGGATTTGTCGGCTGGTTTGCGGGTGATGAGAATATAGCCACCGCACGATCCGGGCAGCAGGTCACGGCGAGAATAAATCTAAAGGGAGGTAATGCGGGGCAATGTATACTCAGAGTGTGGAGATCGGTTGCGACAGGCAGCGACGATGTTGTTGCCCTGTGGGGATTCGAATATGACGGCAGCTCAACAACACAGCAGGTCTCCTTTGCACCCTCATATGCCGTCGGTGAATCCGGCACACTTGGATACAGGCTGGACCTGCTTAAGGATGAAGAACAGATCTGGGCTATGCCTGAGGGCTATCCTCCCCGGCTGACCGTATCGCCCAGGCCGGTGAAAGGGCCGCTTGCCGTCAATTTTGCCGGATGGCGGAGTGGTACCAGTGCTGTCAATAAAGTCGCTAAGGGGCAGTCTGTCATAGGTATGATTACCATGACCGGAGGTAGTGCAGGAGATTATACGCTGGCCGTGAAAAGGGATATTGA
>DFZI01000016.1 GCA_002383665.1 Dehalococcoidia bacterium UBA4060 | reverse complement strand
GTATTGACTCCCGAGGGCAAATTGCTGATGGTTAGTGTGCCGTTAGATAGCGTGAGTATATATGTTTCAGCGTGGACTCTGAAGCTGGGGAAAGTGACACTTTACCTGCTTGATACGAATTTGAATGAGAATCCCCAAGCCTACCGGGGCCTTTCTGCGAGACTCTATGGCGGTGATCGTGAGATGAGGCTATTGCAGGAACTGGTCATCGGATTGGGAGGAGTGCGTATACTTAGGGCAATCGGAATCAATCCCACGGTCTGGCATGCCAATGAAGGTCATACGACCTTCATGATGGTTGACAGGGTGCGTGAACTGGTGGGTAAAGGCATGGATGTAAAGAATGCCATAGAGAAGGTCAAAGCGACAACGGTTTTCACCACGCATACGCCTGTCCCGGCCGGCAATGATGTTTTTTCGCTTGATTTGATTGAGAAATATTTTCATAACTACTGGGGATTGCTGGGTATGTCCCATGATGAGTTCATGGAGTTGGGAACAATGGAAGCGGACAGGTCTTCCTTCAACATGACCGTGCTGGGATTGCATCTGTCAAATTATAGGAACGGAGTGAGCAAACTACATGGCCGTGTCTGCCGCAAAATGTGGCAGCCTGCCTGGCCAGGATTGCCTGAAGAGAAAATACCGATCGATCATATTACCAATGGCGTACACCTTGCTACCTGGGTCTGCCCGCAGATACAGTTTGCCTATAGCACCTATATCCATGAAAACTGGCTCGAAAATCAGGCCGATCCTGCCATGTGGGAAAAGGTATTGTCGATACCTGATGAGGTATTGTGGGAAGCACACCGCTGGCGCAAGATCAATCTGATCAGTGCTGTGCTGGATCGTGCACGTCAGCGCTGGACGAAGGACAGGGTATCGCCAGTGCAGCCGCTTGCTATGGGTGCGCTACTGGACACCGAGGCATTAACTATCGGTTTCTGCCGCCGATTTACCGAATATAAGAGGCCGACGATGATCTTTAAGAATCTTGAGCGGTTGAAGAAACTGATGAGGATTGACCTGCGTCCCCTGCAGATCGTGTTTGCAGGTAAAGCCCATCCCAATGATGAAGATGGAAAGCGCCTTATTCAGCAGGTATATAGCTATGCCAAGGACCCTGAGTTCGGAGGGCGAGTGGCATTTATTGAAGATTATGATATGCATATGGCTCGTGATATGGTTAGTGGTGTAGATGTGTGGCTTAATACCCCACGCTTCCTTCAGGAAGCCAGCGGCACCAGCGGACAGAAAGCATCGGCTAATGGTGTACTTCATCTTAGTGTGTTAGATGGCTGGTGGTATGAGGGTTACAATGGCGGTAATGGCTGGGGAATCGAAGAAAATGCCAGTTCGGGAAATCACGAAGAACAGGATGCCCGTACTGCCGAATGTATTTATGATATATTGGAAGATAAGGTAATACCCCTTTATTATGATCGTGATATCAACGGAGTGCCACACGGATGGATCAGGATGATGAAAGAAACCATCCGAACGAACACGCCATTTTTTAATACGAAGCGCATGATCCGTGATTATACTGAGAAATATTATATTCCGGCTATCGAATATTTTAAAAAGGATATGTGAAGCTTGGCAAATTTGGACAATCACTATATACATATATGGAATTGTGTTTGCATGACAATTTTGCTAACGTATTAGCAGACCATGAAAAAGCAGATCAAGAAAATTGGTGTTCTCACAAGTGGTGGGGATGCACCAGGAATGAATGCAGCCATCAGGGCTATAGTTCGGTGCGCAGCCTACAATGATATAGATGTAGTCGGGATAAAGAGGGGATATGCAGGCCTGATCAACCGGGATTTCGTCAAGTTGAATAGACGGTCTGTGGCTAATATTATCCAGAGGGGAGGCACTTTTCTGGAGACCTCACGTTCAAGTGAGATGTTTTTGCCTGAGGGCAGAGAAAAAGCTATAGATGCGCTGAAAAGTGAAGATATTGATGCCTGCGTGGTGATCGGTGGAGAAGGGTCTTTCAAGGCGGCGGCTGCAATGTCGGAAGAGAGTGATATCGCCTTTATCGGTGTGCCCGGTACGATAGACAATGATATATGGGGCACTGATTATACAATTGGCTTTAATACGGCTGTTAATACAGCACTGGATGCGATCGACCGTATCAGGGATACTGCCAGCGCTTTTGAACGGGTTTTTTTTGTAGAGGTCATGGGAAGGGAATCCGGCTTTATAGCGCTTGAGGTAGGGATAGCCGGAGGTGCTGAGCAAATCATAATACCTGAGTTGAAGACGGATATCGAAGATCTCTGTCAGAATCTCCGGGAGAGCTTTAAACGTGGCAAGCGTAGCAGCATAATCGTTGTTGCTGAGGGTAACCAACTCGAAGATACCATCAATATTGCCAAATATGTTGAGATGAGATTAAAAGCCGAGTGCCGGGTATGTACTCTGGGGCATATCCAGCGGGGAGGCTGTCCCACTGCCGCTGACCGTATACTTGCAACCAACCTCGGTATCGCTGCTGTGGAGGGAATGCTGGATGGTAAATATGGTACCGCCGTGGGCGAAATTGATAATAAAGTTGTTTTCACAACATTCAAGGACACGTGGGAAAAGAAAAAGAGTATTAACCAGAGGTTCTTAAAATTCTTGCCGATACTTTCGACCTGATATACTGTTCCTGCCACTATGATGATTTTATTAACAACTCACAATCAAGTTCATTAAAAAGCTCGTGAGTTTTTATACTAACCTGTTTACAAAAGAATGTTTAAGGAGGTTAGCCCATGGAGATAGTCAAATGGTTTGAAGAAATCGGCAAAACTGATGTTGGCAAGGCAGGAGGTAAGGGTGCTAACTTGGGGGAACTGGTCAAGGCCGGTCTACCTGTGCCGCCCGGTTTCGTAATTACCGCTCAGGCTTACCAGCTCTTTACGACAGTTAGTGGACTTTCGCAGAAAATCATGCACTCACTGGAAAAGCTGGACGTCGACGATACGGCAGCTTTGCAGGCAAAGTCTAAGGAAGTGCAGCGAATGATCCTTGATACGGAGATGCCGGCTAATATCAGGGCGGAAATAATTAAGGCTTATGAAGCCTTATCCAGGCGGGACTCTGTAGCTGATCAGTTTGTAGCGGTAAGGTCATCGGCTACCATGGAAGATTCTGAACAGGCCTCCTTTGCCGGTATGAATGCCACATTTCTGAATGTGCGTGGCAAGGAGAATCTGATAGAGAATGTCAAGGAGTGCTGGGCTTCACTTTACGGAGCACGTGTTATTTTCTACCGCGTAAAGAAGGAATTCTTGGAAGAGCCTGTCATAGCTGTTGTAGTCCAGAAGATGGTCAATTCTGATAAAGCCGGTGTTATGTTTACTGCCAATCCCAGCAATAATAGTATGTCGAGCCTGGTTATCGAGGCTGCTTTCGGGCTGGGTGAAGTTGTGGTCGGTGGTCTTGTCTCTCCCGATTATTATATGGTAGACAAGGCTTCATTGAAGATCAAGGATGTCAGGGTATCGCATAAAAAATTTAAAATTATCCGTGATAACAAGGGTAATAACAAACACGTAGACCTGAGCGATGAGGAAGCCAATAGGCGTGTCTTGTCCGATAAAGAAATACTGGAGATAGCCAGGCTCGGGCTCAAGATCGAGCAGCATTATGGCAGTCCACAGGATACTGAGTGGGCGCTGGAAGCTGATAAAGTCTATATGGTGCAGTCACGTCCTATTACTACGCTGCAGCGATCGGCTGTGGCTGGGGTGGAAAAGTTCGAGGAGGAAGAGGGCAAGGAATTGAGCAGAGGATTGGGCGCAAGCCCGGGGCGGGGCAGCGGTGAAGTCCGTGTCCTTGCCTCACCGGACCAGGATAATCGCTTTGAAAGTGGTGATGTACTGGTGGCTGAAATGACGACGCCGGACTGGGTACCGCTGATGAAAAAGGCATCTGCCATCGTTACTGATGGTGGAGGTATGACCTGCCACGCGGCCATTGTTTCCCGTGAAATGGGCCTGCCCTGCGTAGTGGGTACACGTGATGCCACCAAGGTATTGAAGAACAGGATGCTGGTCACAGTCGATGGCACACATGGCATTGTCTATGAGGGCAAGCTTAAAGAAGAGAAAAAGAGTGTCGAAGCTCCTGCTATGGTAACTTCTGCAGCCCCAGTTATAACGGCTACCAAGCTGTATGTCAACCTCGCCATGCCGCATGAGGCCGAGCGGATCGCCAAGGAAGATGTTGATGGCATCGGATTGCTGCGTGCGGAGTTTATGGTTATAGATGCCTGTGACGGCGTGCATCCACGCCAGTTGATTGAAGAAGGTAAGAGCAACCAGTTCATAGATGCCATGGTGAGGAAGCTGCGTATTTTTACACGGGCATTCTATCCCAGGCCGGTTATCTACCGTGCCATCGATTTCCGTACCAACGAGTTTCGCAACCTGCGCGGTGGAGAAAAATATGAGACTGTCGAGCAGAACCCCATGATTGGGTTCCGCGGCTGCTACCGGTATGTGCTTAATCCCGACCTGTTTGAGCTTGAGCTTAAAGTTTTGCAAAAGGTCAGGGAGCAAGACAAGAACCTGCACCTGATGATACCCTTTGTACGGACCCTGTGGGAGTTTCAGGCCTGCAAGAAACTGATCGATGCGAGTGAGTTGGGGAAGGACCGCGAGATGGAGCTCTGGGTGATGGCCGAGGTACCCTCGGTGATCTGGCGTTTGGAAGACTATGTTAAAGCTGGGATCACAGGCGTATCTATCGGTTCCAACGACCTAACGCAGCTTGTTCTGGGCGTCGATCGTGATAGCGAGATCTGCGCGCCGCTTTATGATGAAAGAGATAAGGCCGTACTGGAAGCAATCAAGCTTATTATCACAACCTGTGTGAGGCTGGGGATTACGTGCTCCATCTGTGGGCAGGCACCATCTAATTACCCCGACTTCGCAGAGAAGCTGGTTTCCTGGGGTATCACATCGGTTTCGGTTAATCCTGACGTTATAGAAAGGACCCGACATAATATTGCGGCAGCCGAGCAGCGCATGATACTGAAGATGGCGCGGAAAATGGGCGCTGTTAAAGAGTAGTATAATAGCAGTAGAATACAGGCAGGATAATTGCTGTTTATGCAATTATCCTGCTTTTTATTGGCAGCAAAAGACGTATGATGAAAGCCCGCGGGATTGACTGGATGAATTTATCTGGCACCGGTGAATAATTAATGATTAATAATATCCGTAATTTTTGTATTATTGCCCACATCGACCATGGTAAATCCACGCTGGCTGATCGTATCCTTGAGATTACAGGACTGGTTAAAAAGGCCAGTGTAGAGCAAATGCTGGACAGCATGGATCTTGAGAGGGAGAGGGGTATTACAATCAAGGCCAAATCTGTGAGAATTCCATATAGAGCGCTGGATGGTGAGGAATATATTCTTAACCTGATAGATACGCCGGGTCATGTTGATTTCAGCTACGAAGTGTCACGCAGCTTAAAGGCCTGTGAGGGGGCTGTATTGCTTGTCGATGCGACACAGGGAGTAGAGGCACAAACTATAGCCAATGCCAACCTTGCCATGGATGCCGGGCTTAAGCTAATTCCGGTTATCAATAAGATAGACCTGCCCGGTGCCTTGGTGGATGATTGTAGCCTGCAGCTTTACAGTATGCTGGGATTGCGCATCGAGGATATATTGCTTGTCTCGGCCAAGGATGGCACGGGTGTGCCCGAGCTGCTGGAAGTGATTGTAGAAAGGATACCGCCGCCACAAGGTGAGCCTTCGGCGCCTCTGCAATGCCTCATCTTCGATTCGTTTTATGATTCCTATAGGGGCGTGATACCGCACGTCAGGGTCTTCCAGGGTACGCTGTCCAGAGGCGATAAGATCATGCTCAAATCAACCGGTGTTCTCTTTGANNGATGAGATACGTGTCGGCGACACTATCGTTGCTTTTGATCACCAGGAAGTACAGCCTATACCAGGATTCCGGATGTCACAGCAGATGGTCTATTGCGGTGTTTATCCTATCAACACCAGCGATTATGCTAAATTAGGTTCAGCACTGGAAAAATTCAAGCTCAACGATTCGTCGGTCATATTTGAAAAAGAGAGCTCGGCAGCACTGGGCTATGGTTACCGTATGGGTTTCCTGGGTATGCTCCATATGGAAATAGCTCTGGAGAGGATCAGGCGCGAGTATGAGCAGGACATCATTGCCACCATGCCATCGGTTGTATATAAAGTAGTTTGCAGGAACGGGGATGTGCTTATGCTGGATAATCCTTCCAAATTTCCCTCACAGGATTCGATCGACCATATTGAAGAGCCGATGATCAGGGCCAGAATTATTGTGCCATCCGAACTGGTTGGCCCTTGCATGGAGCTGGCGGAAAACAAACGTGGCATTATAGTCAATATAGAACATCCCGATGACCGCAGGGCTATACTAATTTATGACCTGCCACTGGCAGAGATGATTACGGATTTCTACGATAAGCTGAAGAGTGTCAGCAGGGGCTATGCCAGCATGGACTATGAGTTGAACGGCTACCGCCCGGGAGACCTGGCCAAAGTGGATATACTTGTTAATAATGTCCCGGTGGATGCCCTGTCATATATTGCGCCCAGAGACAGGGCGGCGATTAAAGGCAGAGCACTGGTCTACAGGCTGAGCAAGGCTATACCCAGACACCTTTTTAAGATACCCATTCAAGCTGCTATTGGGTCGCAGGTCATTGCACGGGCTGATATCTATCCTATGCGCAAGGACGTGACAGCCAAATGCTATGGTGGAGATATCACACGCAAGCGTAAGCTGCTGGAAAAACAGAAAGAAGGCAAGAAAAAAATGAAGATGGTGGGTTATGTGGAGGTGCCTCAGGAGGCCTTTCTGTCGCTCATGAGAATTGAGGAATAAGCACCTTATGTATGGCCTTTATGTACATATCCCTTTCTGCGTTAGCAAGTGCCCGTATTGTGATTTTTATTCTTTGTCGGGCAAGAACAGGCAGATCAGCAGTTATATTGATGCCGTTCTGTGCGAATCGCATCGTTATCGAGGTGAGGAATTTCAAACTTTATATATCGGTGGAGGGACGCCCAGTTTGCTGGGTACGGACGGATTGGAAAGGTTGATGGCTGGCCTCAAAGCTAATTTTAGTATCGACAATCTCGAAGAAGCGACAATCGAAGCTAATCCCGAATCGGCAGGTCCCGACTTTTTCAACGTGGCAAAGATAATGGGGTTTACACGTATTTCCATCGGTGTGCAGTCACTTAATGATGTCGAGCTCAAGAAGGTGGGTAGGGCTCATAATGCGGGGCAGGCGGTAGCTGCCATCAGGATGGCTTTAGAGAGCGGCTTTACAGACGTCTCTGCCGACATCATGATCGGCCTGCCGGGCCAAACACTCAAGAGTCTGGAAAATACTTTACATAAAGTTTTAGATACAGGGGTAACTCACATATCTGCCTACTGCCTGGAGGTGGAAAGTGGTACACCTTGGGCTGACAGTATTCCGGATGACATGCCCCGTGATGATGAACAGTCAGTGCTATATGACCTGACAAGGAACATTCTGAGCCGGGCAGGATTTATACATTATGAGATATCCAACTTCGCGTTACCCGGAAGAGAATGCCGGCACAACCTCAATTACTGGAGGGGAGGTGATTATCTCGGGTTGGGGCCATCGGCAGCCTCGCACATCGACGGCAGGCGTTTTAAAAATGAATCAAGTCTCGAAGACTATCTGGAAAATCCGCTCACTATAATAACAGATGAAGAAAGGCTTGAGTTG
>DFZI01000095.1 GCA_002383665.1 Dehalococcoidia bacterium UBA4060 | reverse complement strand
TACACCGATCGAGGTTATCCTTTCCGTTTGTATGAACATACTCTCACGCAGATTTGAATATGACGCCGACAGGTTCGCCGCTACTACCGTTGAAGACCCTTCCAGCTTGATAGGTGCGCTAAAAAGGCTTGCCTCCGATAACCTCTCCAACCTCACGCCGCACCCGTTTTACGTCTTCCTGCATTACTCGCACCCCACATTACTGCAAAGGGTAATGGCTATCCACTCGTTGGCCTATTGTGAAGACGGCGGAGCACAGTGAAAAAGTGTGTTTGTTTACCGCGGTCATTTATACTATAATGGTAATATCAGTTCCATAGATTAATTGAATGAGCAATCAATATCTATAACCTTTACTTAACAGGATCTCCTATGACAGACCTATATACACAGATTGATGCTATTTTTCATCCCCGGAACATAGCCTTTGTGGGCATAAAAATCAGCGATCCCACATCTACACACTGGACAAGGACGTTCTGGGCGGCGGAAAGGGCCTTCCAATTTAAAGGGGAGCTTTATCCTGTCAACCCCCATGGGGGTGAGCTGGATGGCTGCAGGGTGTATACCAGCTTGGATGAAATTCCCGGCGAGGTGGATTATGCCATAGGCACGGTGCCTGCCCCTGTGGCCCCCGATATAGTCAGACAATGTGCGGCCAGGGGCATCAAGGCCATTCATTTCTGCACAGCGGGGTTTGCGGAAACGGGTGAGAAGGATGTGACTGGATTGCAGGAAGAAATAGCCGGTATCGCCCGCGAAACAGGCATACGGGTGATCGGCCCCAACTGCATGGGGATCTACTGTCCTGAGTCTGGCCTCTCCTTTGACAGTGATTTTCCCAAAGAGCCTGGCCATGTAGGCCTGATCAGCCAGAGCGGCGGCAACACTGAATACTGCATACGTGAGGCAGGCTGGCGTGGCGTGCGCTTCAGCAAGGCTGTGAGCTTTGGCAATGCCTGTGATCTCAACGAAAGCGATTTCCTTGAATATATGATAGAGGATCCTCAAACACGGATCATTGCCCTTTATCTGGAAGGAGTCAAGGATGGGGGAAGGTTCTTCAAGTTGCTACAAAGAGCTTCCAGGGAAAAAACCGTCCTTCTCCTCAAGGGAGGATACGGGGCGGCCGGCGCCAGGGCCACAGCAACACATACAGCATCGCTGGCCGGCAATGCTGCCACCTGGGATGCACTCTGCCGCCAATTCAATATCATACGTCCACGTAACATAGAGCAGCTTGTCGACTTGCTCGCCACATTGACCTTTATGCCTGACCCCGGTGGTCGCAATATGCTTCTGATCGGGCCGGGAGGAGGCGCTTCGGTACTGCTGACCGATGAGTTTGAACGGCGGGGATTTCACCTGCCCGCCCTTCCGGAGAGGCTCAGGGAAGAGCTTCTGAGCTTTATCCAGGCTGCGGGCAATATGCTTAACAACCCTATAGACTTCTCCCAGAATATGGGCACTCCCGGAGGCTTTGAGCGGGCGATAAAGCTATTAACAAACTGGGATGAGATAGATTTCTGTGTCAGCTTCTTCCGTCCCAGCCAGTGCCCACCCGAGGTCTTTGTCGAAATGCTCAGCAGCGGGTTGACCTTCAATAAAGCCCTCGATGCCTCCAGCAAGCCCGTCTGCTTCATTTGCGAGGATGGTGTGCTTCCCGAGCGCAGCAGCGTCATGTACCAGCTCAGGCAGAATGTCGCACAATCAGGCAAGGCTCTTTACTACAGATTCNNGCTGTGAAAAGCACAGTTAGACGGTGAGCAGTCCCCCGTCAACGGAGACCGTGTGGCCGGTCATATAGGCTGAGGCATCTGAAGCCAGATAGATCATCGTGCCCGTCATGTCTTCGGGCTCGGCGATACGACCCATCGGCACCATTTTGCGGCATTCATCGGCGCGCCCAGGACGCACTTCAAAGCCGCTGTCCAGCAGCCTTGTGTGCACATAGCCTGGTGCCAGCGTATTTACCCTGATATTATACGGAGCGAGCTCCCTCGCCATCACCTTGGTGACCATGACCACACCCGCTTTGCTGATAGCGTAAATGCCATTATCCAACTCCGGTATAAAAGCATCTACCGAGGCCACGTTGATGATATTGCCACCCCCCTGCTCCTTCATGAGCCTGGCTACGGCCTGGCTGAGGAAATACAGCCCTTTTAAATTGAGGTCCATAATCGTGTTCCACAGGAGCTCATCTGATTCCAGAAAAGAGGCAAAGACCTGGCTGGTGCCGGCATTATTGACCAGTATATCGATCCTGCCGAAGGCGGCCTTAGCCGTGTTGGCGACCTTGCTTACATCCTCCATATTGCCCAGGTGTGCGCTGAGGACAAGCGCTCGCCTCCCCTCCTTCCTGACCTGCTCGGCCACCTTCTCCAGGTCATTGACCTTGCGGCTGGTTAATATGACGTCTGCGCCCACGCTGGCAAAGGCGAGGGCAGTAGCCCTGCCAATACCCCGGCTGGCCCCGGTAACGATAGCCACCTTGCCCTCGAGTGAAAACTGCTTAAGATCTGACATAGCCTGTAACCTCCCTGCAGGAATATATGACCCTCTTTCCAATGTATTTATTACCGGCTCTTTTGTCAAGGGGATTTCTGCATAAAACACACAAAGCTGGCGAAGAGGTAAAATGCACGTACATTACTATCCCGCAGGCACCGGAAACAGCACGTATTCTGCTCTGCAGACCTTTCTGGATGTTCGGCGCCGAGATGGGTGCCAACGAATACGGTGTTATGATCGGCAACGAAGCCCTTTTCATCAGAGAGAAACCGTCGCTTACCGGTCTGACCGGAATGGATCTGCTGCGCCTCGCGTTGGAGCGAAGCAAAAGCGCCAGAGAAGCGCTGGATACTATTATTGTACTGCTGGAAAAGGATTATGACTGTGTCTCGCCAGGACTGATCGAGAACGCTGTTAAAAGAGGCTGGTGCAAAACCAAGGATGATTTTAATTTTCAAAAATGTTATACCAATCCCTTCATCACATGGGGCGCAGCAGCACGACCCAGGCAAACATGCTCACGCAACCTGCTTTCACAGAAAAAGGGTTTGCTTACTACCGCTGATTTTATGACGATTCTGCGCGATCACGGTGGCCATGATGATTTCCATCCTTCCAGACACGGTGGGACGATCTGCATGCATGCTGCCGACAGGCTCATCCGCCGCAGTCAGTCGGTGGGATCAATGGTGGCCAATGTCAATGGCAAGGAGCAGCACTATTATGTTACGGGTGCAGGGAATCCCTGCCTCAGCCCATTCTTTCCTGTTTTTTCATCAGGCACGTTCACACCGGCAGGCTATCTGGAGGGTGCAGCCGATTATAATGGTGAAGCTTTCTGGTGGCAGTGTGAAAAGCTGCACCGCCAGGCCTTATGGCGTTTCCCCGCAGCACTGAAAGATATGCAGGTGCACACCTCTGCTTATGAACAGGAGATGTTGCAGTCACTCGAAAAAACGCATGCTGTGGTCAACCAGGCCATAGTGGACAGTTGTTTTGCCCGCGTCAGAAATATGGTCAATGACTGGGGCGGCCGCCTCAATACCATGCCTGAAACCTCTGCCCGGTGGCTTTTCCGCCGCTACTGGCATGGCTATAACAGCCTGAATGGTATATAACGAAAGTACTCAAACTTTTTTAATTAACTTTGCGTTTCTCTTATTGATCCAGGGAAAGCCCTGGATAAAACAAATAGGAGGAACAATGTGTTTAAACGAAAATCTATACTCAGCCTGTTAGCCATAGCATTTATTGGCATAGCCGCGGTTATTTCGCCCGTCCCGGCCGGTGCAGACTCGACAGGTGGCCTGTTGTTGACAGTGGTACCGTCTACGGTGACGGCGTCCCCGGGCGATAACGTCTCGTTCAGTTACGTGATCACAAATACATATAACACGGCTGTCAGCTCGCTGGAACTCACGGATAATGAGTTCGGTCCCATCGCACTGCCGGTGACAAGCCTGGCAGCCGGGGAAAACGTAAATGTTAGCCTGGTACATACCGTGGTGGTCGCCGATTTACCCGGCCCACTTGTCAGTAGTGCCACAGTCACAGG
>DFZI01000071.1:5003-7814 GCA_002383665.1 Dehalococcoidia bacterium UBA4060 | reverse complement strand
AATCCTAAATTCTGATCCTTTTAGCTTCAAAATGTAATAATTACCTGTTTTAACAGGATATCCGAATACACTTGAAATACATGAGGGTTTGACTCCTGTGGACTGGATGAATCAGCTATTCAGGCTTCTCGAATCAGCCTGGCGATTTCATCAAGCCGCTTGGCATCCGTTTTTTTTATTAGCTGGATCAAACGCTGGGTGGACTCCAGATAACTGCTTAAAGCATCCAACTCAGATAAGGGGAAAATAATGACATGAACATGAGGGACAGACTGGCCCCGGGTAAATGTGGAGACAAATCGTGAATTAAAGGCTTTTTTTATCTTGTTGGCCACTGACTTTACTGCTTTAGATAGCCCTGCCAGCTCATCATCCTCAAGCTGATAGAATTGATCTACATGCCTTTTATGAATGACGACACATTGGCCTTCAGAAAATCGTGGATTATTATCAACTATCGCAACAGTATTCTCATCTTCATAGACCTTGTTGACCTGTAGTTCGCCTGTGAAGATCTTGCAGAATGGACAATCGTTTTCCAAAACATACCTCCAACAATTATCATTAAAATAACATAATTCTACATTATTTATTTCTGGTAATTCAATCTCATTACTTTGCCTCATAAGAGACTCTTTACATTTTCAGGGATTTAAAACATACTTTGAGACACAGAATTAAAAGGGTGAAACTAACATGCTTAAAAATATTAACTGCCCGGCCTGTCAGACTGAAGGCACCATATCTCTGATTGAGACGGATTATATCGGGCCCTACCGGTGCT
Organism: Dehalococcoidia bacterium UBA4060; assembly: GCA_002383665.1. Taxonomy (GTDB): domain Bacteria; phylum Chloroflexota; class Dehalococcoidia; order GIF9; family UBA5629; genus UBA6808. The sequence goes on along the minus strand of DFZI01000071.1, from coordinate 7,030 downwards.
GGAGTTGCCACGCGCTTTTCACTGTTGAGATCAAAAATGATGAGCTTGTTTCCTATAAGCCATTGTCCGAGGAAGAGCTGAAAAAGCAGCAGCAGTTGAAGGAGCTCCAGGAAAAATTCAGAAGGGGGCCGCAGTAAAGCACTACACTCCCTCGAAGTCAGGCTACTACGAATAAATGGAATCTTCCGGATGTTACTTGGGATGGAATACCAGGAGCCTGTCCAGGGTACAATTGATCTCCAGCTTGCTACTGATGATCCTGCAGCTTTCAGCACCGCCGAGAGCATCCTTGAATTCGCCTTCCTGCTGCATGATGCCGGCCGGCATTGAGCAAAGCATCATGGTGCTGGTCAGACCGCTAACAGTCAGCGTATTACCACTTCTGCTATAGGACGCTGAATAGCTGTTACATCCGGCTGAGCCGCTAACTGCCGGTAGAGCCATCGAATCTGGCGTTGACCTCCTTGCCGGCGATTGCATTCTGGAGGCTGCCGGTTTGGCCATATTTCTCCAACACCCAGGTCTTATCCTCAAATTGCGCAAGGGGAAGGTTCGGGATTACGGGTTTAAAGATTTTTATGGGGGTAACAGTGACTGTTATGGACTTGCTGCGTCAGCCGGCAGCGTTGGTCGCTTTTAGCGTGTAGGTTGTTGTTGCACTGGGTAAGATGGACCTATTCCCAACGGGTGCAACATCGCCTATTCCCGGGCTTATGTTTACCTTGTCGGCACCGGTGACTTGCCAGCTCAGTGTGGCCGAACCCCCAGCGGTAATACTGGTCGGGCTGACCGAGAATGAATTGATCACCGGCTGGACAACTGCGGCAGACTGCTGACCGCCGCTTTGCGGGGTATTTACGGTTATACAACCACCTGCTATGAGAATGAAAGCTGCAAGCACCAGAGGCACTGACAAATTCAACCTGTACCTTTTCATCACTTCCCCCTGCTGATTATTTTGCTGCCATGCCTCGTTTTTCGTATTATACGCCAGATAATGGATGTACGGATCCATCGATAAATAATTGATTAGATAAATCCTCCGCAGGCCGTAAGTCTGAGAATCCCCAGGATTATTACAATACAACAAATCACTGTGCCTGCCACACCCAGTCCCTTGTTCTTTGTAGCAGTAACTCCGATCAAACTGAATATCAATCCCAGGAACGCAAACGGTAAATTCAACCAGTTTATCCAACCCAGGAAAGGAACAACTGTTATCAGTAAAACGAGAATACTGAGTATCCCAAAGATAAAGCCTATAACAGACATCTTATCATCTCCCCTAAATTTTATGTTATATAATTGCGGCCGATGCCCCTCTATCACTTATCCCGGCGTAAAAAAGTATATCCTATTACCAGGTCTAACATGCAAATTATCCTTTAAAAAGCTGCAAAGGCTTCAGGCTCTGCCAGAGATAAAACCACACGGACCGCGTACGGATTCACCCGAACAGCCGTGCCGGGTTATAAATCAGTATTGTGTCGATCTGTTTGTAGGTGATGCCTGCCGCCTTTACAGCCGGCAGGATATTGCGAAAGATATTGGTGAAATTCCAGTTCTTTACCTTCTCCCTCTCCTCCTCCGGCATGATGGCCTCCACACCGAACCTGTCCAGGCCGATATCTGAGTGAGGCCATCTCGCATTCCGATATCCGACCCAGCCCGGTAGCCACTTTGATCACACCGGCTTTTATGCCCGTCTGGCCGATCCCTCTTGTCAACTCCAGCGTATAGGTATCACATAGCTCGTCTGCCAGGTATACATTCCTCATTTTAACCGTAGACCAGCTTTACCTGCAGTCAACCCGCCGACTATAATATAGGTCTGTCCGGTTGCATAAAGGAAACGCTTTTTATATGCGTAACCGGGGTCAATTTACCACTCAGGGGGGTACCGTGAAATGCGACTGAATCCCGAACATATCAAAGAGGTGATTAAATTAGCCAATAGAGCCGGATATTTCAAACTCCTGTCAATTTCCATAACGGAACTGGGGGCAGGGTTTTCAGTGGTTGAGATG
>DFZI01000071.1:0-4862 GCA_002383665.1 Dehalococcoidia bacterium UBA4060 | reverse complement strand
TTGGTGGCCTACGGCACATCCAAGCTTATGGTGAGCAAGGGACTGCAAACTGTCCAGCAGGCCCGTCAGCTTTCCGATCTGGCATCGCTTCCTCCCAAATTCCTGGAAGGCGGGACAAAATAAAGAAGTAACCGACTGAACTTGAATGCCCGGACCTTGTAAATAAGGTCTGCCATCCAGACTTTACGCACAATGCAAGAGTTAACACTCGTCAGAGATTTTACTGTAATCCTGGTACTGGCAGGAGCTATCACGCTCCTGTTTCGCTGGTTGAAACAACCTCCCATACTGGGGTACCTGATTGCCGGCCTGCTGGTCGGCCCTTTCACGACGCCCGTAGGCATTGTATCGGACGCACAGGCCATCAATCACATTGCCGATTTAGGTCTCGTCCTGGTCTTTTTCGGCATCGGCCTCGAGTTTAACTGGAGCAAGGTGCGGAGCGCTGGCGGCTCTATCCTTTTCATCGGCATCCTGGAATGTGCTGCCATGACTGCCCTGGGCTACGGGATCGGCATCATGCTCGGGCTTTCACAGTTGGGAGCGCTGTTCCTGGGCAATGCGATGCAGGTCAGCAGCTCGGCAATCGTCTCGAAAATTCTCAGCGATAGCGGAAAGCTTAACGCACCGTTTGCCAGATTGGTAATGGGAGCGCTGCTTGTCGAGGATTTTGTCTCCATAGCCGTATTCACTTTATTAACCATGTTCACGGCTACCGGCACTGCTGACCTTCATTCCCTCGGTCTATTTTCCCTGCACCTGGTCGTGTTTATAGTCGTCCTGGTAGTGCTCGGAGTAACCGCCGTACCGAGGCTCATGCGCTTCACCCGACAGATCAAGTCAAAGGAAGCTCTGCTGATTACCAGCCTGGCTTTGTGCTTTGCTTCTGCACTTTTCGGACAGTTTCTGGGCCAGTCTGTGGCCATCGGGGCATTTATCATGGGCTCTCTGATAGGAGATACGCCAGACGCCACTGAGGTCAATGAAGTTATCAATCCTGTCAAGCAGCTCTTCGCTGCGGTATTTTTTGTCGCCATGGGCATGCTGATAGATGTATCCCTGCTCCGCGATTACATCGTCCCAACCGTTATAGTAGTGGCTGTTTTTATAGCGGGCAAGGTCTTGATTAATACAACTGCTACATTCCTGGCAGGCTACGATGGAAGGACGGCATTGAACGAAGGCATGTGCATGCCACAGATGGGAGAGTTCTCGCTCGTCATCATGAAAGCCGCCGTGGAGAAGTCGGTGGTTGCACCGTTTCTCTACCCCGTGGTGGCGTTATGTACGGCTATCACATGTTTTACCACACCTTATCTGATGAGGGCATCAGACGGCACTGCCGATCTGATTGAGCGCAGCTCACCCTCCCGGGTAAAGTCGTCCTTCCAGCGCCTGGCCGGACGCATCCAGACATTCTATTCCAGCATCAACCAGGATACCGTGGCCGCCTTTATTGTAAGACACACGGTCAAGATCATACTCATCAACCTTTTGATCCTCGCCCTGCTGATAGGGCTGGGAACATTTGCCCTCCAATTTCTCGAGGAAATCGGCACCCTGACCGGGTTGGAGAAGAATTCCCTCAGCATTTTAACAGGTATCATAACTTTGATACTGTGTTTGCCTTCATTTATCATCATCCTGAGGAACGTGCAAAGCCTTGTTGAGGAAGGCATAGCCCATATGTTGAAAGATCAGCCTGCAGGGCACCGTTTAGACATCAGGAAAATCCAGAGGATACAAGCGTTCCTGCGCCATGGCCTGATGGGAGCTGCCATCATCTACATTGCCCTGTGGTTTATCCCGTTTATGATCAGGCTTTTTACGCAGGGGGTGTTCGCCATGATATTCCCGGTCCTCATCGGCGCCCTGTTAATATATGTTGCCGTCGGGCTGAGTTTCAACTTCCATGTCGTACTCGAACGCATGATAAGCAAGGCCTTCCTGGGGAAAGAGCATCAGTCGTCCGTGGGCCAGCGTGTTACGGAAAGGCATAACCACACAGTGCAAAAGATTAAAAACAGGAAGAAATAGGCCAGGCCTGTGCATAATGACCTCTAATCGTTGATCTGTATCAGTCTGGCTTGTTTCCAGATGCCGAAATCGCCGGTGGGAGAATTGCCAGCATCCACACGCAGCAGGAAAAAGCATTTCTGCCCTTCGTAGGCGCTGAGATCAACGTCCCAGTCCTCAAAGGCGCCGGGCACGGTCATGCTCTTACTGGACAGCCAGGTGACTGTATCATTGAGGTCCTTGAGGCCAAACCTGAAGGTGATGCCGTCCCTGCTCTTCGCCTCCGGCGACAGTCCCACAGTGGCTATGAAATGTAACTTGGGCGGGACCTGGATGGCTGCTATTGCGGGAGAGCCGTATTCTTCAATGGAGTAAAAGTACCCGAAGGTGCCCTGCATCCAGCCCTGCGGGACCTGCTGGGGTATTGTCTCCAGCATGGGTGTGACCTCCATATTGGAGTTGGGTATCTGGAAATGGGCGCCAGCCGGCGTACTCTCAGTCCCCTGCTCGGGAATTATGCCATCGTTGTTGTTCCACCGTGCCAGGTTGGCAGAGCGGAGCAAATCTTGCTCCCACATAATACCAATAAGGGTAGACCTGCAGTTGTTGTCCTCAATCACCTCCCTCACAAGATTCCCGGCATCGGCACATACCATGACCTTGTTGTTGCTTAGCGGCAGCTTTATATAACCATCGGACTGTACCCTGGCCCGGGTCTCATCAAGCGGCTTATCAAACTGCCACTGGTAGTTGGTAAATGCAAGCGACCGCTCTTCACCCGGTTTCAGGCTTTCCACGAAGCTGGAACCGCCCATGGCCGGTGTAAGATCGTTGACATATATGCCTGAGTAGGTTTGAGATGAATCTGCCGTCCCGACGTTTTTTACCGTNNCGGTATTTGTCTGAGTAGCTATATCGCCCCCCTGGTTGCTCGAAACCGCCGTAACCTCAGGGGTTGTTGCAGCCGGAGCTTCTACTGCAGTACAGCCCGAAGCCATGGTCAGCACCATGACAACTGTTAATGCCAATAAAGTGTAGAGTCGTGTGTTTTTCATAAAAACCTCCCTTGTAATTGTAATTAATGTACACAGCGTAAAACGGAAGGAGATGTTTAAAGTTTGATTACTTTAGTAATGTCTGACGCGTTTGTGAGAGACGGCAACATTCATCAAAGGCCATGCCCTTGACTACATCCCTGATAGAAGTGAAAATATATTATCATGCAACAAGTATTCTACTGCCCCAACTGCCACGCACAGGTGGCTTACGGCCAGCCCTACTGCACCAACTGTAACGTTGCCTTGTACTGGCCGACCGATCAAACGCAGGGACAATACCAGTCATCGCAGGAACAATATCAAGGGTCCCAGGGGCAATATTCCGGCCAGCAGTGGAATCAACAGCAATGGGGACAGCAGGGATATCAGCCTCAGCCTCCACCCAGGCAGAAAAAGGGGGAAAAAGGCTCCGACCTGTGGGCACAAATCAAGAAGAACAGGAGGATCATCACCAAGGTTTCTATTCCGGCAGGCATTGTGCTGCTGGTGATCATTATCATCACAGCCTTTGGCGGTGAGATAACAAAGTGGTTCACTGCGCCCACTATTGGATTATTTGAGGTTAAACCGACGATGATCATCGCCGGAGAACAGGCCACGATACAATGGGATATCAAGGGGGCAACATCATCCGTTTCCATCAGCCCGGGCATCGGCAATGTGCCGGCCAGCGGGACAAAGACCGTCTCGCCCGGGTCCACAACGATATATACTCTGGCGGCGAGTAACCTGGGAGGATCTGCACGCAGCACTGCAACGCTTACTGTGACCGGCCCTCCGCCAACTATTGATAATTTCAGCTTTAATCCGGACACCATTTCTTCGGGTCAGAGCGCAACCCTCTCGTGGGGCGTTTCCAATGCAACATCGGTCTCCATCAATCCCGAGATAGGCAACGTGGAGCCGAGCGGGACCAGGGAGGTATCACCCCATGAGACCACCGCCTATACGCTGACAGTCTCTAACGATGTCGGCAATTCAACCAGATCGGCAACGCTAACCGTTTATATGACCAGCGCACCGATCATATCAATTTTTTCGGCCAACCCGTCGACTGTCGGCTCCGGCAAGCAGGCAACGCTGACGTGGGAGGTTATAGGTGCCACGTCAATTAACATCAACCAGGGCGTCGGCGGTGTAGCGTCAAAAGGCTCGATACAGGTATCACCTACTGCCACAACCACCTATACCCTTACCGCTGATAACGCCTATTCAACAGCGAAGAAGTCGGTTACGGTGACGGTAGATACCTCCACCGTCACACCCACCACCACTGCGGTCATCACCAATGCCCCACCAGTCATTAATGAGTTTAGTATCGAACCATCCACCATCATCCTGGGAGAAAATGCCACACTGAGATGGAATGTCTCGGGGGCTCGCTCGGTTACCATCAGCCCGGGCATCGGCACGGTGCCATCGTCGGGGTATGCACTGCTCGTGCCCGGTGCTACGACCACCTATACCATTACCGCTATCAACAGCTTCGGCTCGAAGACGGCATCGGCCATCCTTACTGCGAACAAAATTTCGGATGGCACGGCACCGCCCGTGATAAGCTCATTTACAGCAACACCGAATACCATCTCATCCGGCGGCACCTCAACGCTGACCTGGAATATACATGGGGCAACCGTCATCACCATAGACCAGGGCATCGGCATCCCGGCCTCTCCCTTCTCACAGACGGTATCACCTGCTGAAACCACAGCCTACACCCTCACAGCCATCAACAGCGCGGGATCGGAAAACCGTACTGTCACCGTGACCGTAAATCCCTGACAGGGC
>DFZI01000102.1 GCA_002383665.1 Dehalococcoidia bacterium UBA4060 | reverse complement strand
TTAAATGGGACTACGCAGAGAAGTTTTTCAAGTATAAGGATATCCTGCCTCTGTGGGTGGCCGATATGGATTTCAGATCACCACCAGCCGTCATTGAGGCTTTGCGCAAAGTAGCTGAATTCGGCTTTTTCGGCTATTCGGGAACACCCCCATCATTTTACGATGCGGTTATAAGCTGGATGAAAAAGCGGCATAGCTGGGAGGTGGACAGGAGATGGATAGCCTTATCGCCTGGTGTTGTGCCAGCTCTGCATGTTTTGGTCAAGGCTTTTTCGGAGCCTGGAGACCAAGTGATCGTACAAACGCCCGTCTATTATCCTTTCTTTGATGCCATCAAAGCGGGAGGCAGGGAGATACTTGATAACCCCCTGAGACTGACAGGTGATCAGTATGCGATGGACCTGGATGATCTTGAGCGGAAATTAACGCCACACACGAAAATGATTATATTGTGTAATCCGCATAACCCGATAAGCCGTGTGTGGAGGAAAGAAGAGCTAAAAGCATTGGGGGATCTTTGCATTCAGCATAATATAACCGTTGTCTCGGATGAGATACACTCTGATATAGTGTATCCAGGTTTCACACATGTGCCATTCAGCACAGTAGCTGATAGTTTCTCAGGCAATGCCATTATCTGTACTGCCGCCAGCAAAACTTTCAACCTGCCTGGATTGCAAACTTCCAGCATTATAATTCCCAATCCGGAGTTGAAAAGGCGCTTTTCTGATACGATGCGCATGCTGGGGATGCCATCACCCGGCAATTTCGGCGTGACTGCCACTGAGGCAGCCTATCGTTATGGCGAGGAATGGCTTGCTCAGTTGCTCGTTTATCTGGAAGGCAATATAGCCTTCGTGCAAAAATATGCAGCAGATAACATCCCCGGTTTGAAGATATTACAACCACAGGGAACATACCTGCTCTGGTTGGACTTCAGTGAATGTGGTGTACCCGATGACAAACTGAGCGACTTTGTTCGAGAAACAGCCAGGGTAGCACTGGAGCCCGGTTGGATGTTTGGCTGTAAGGAACCCGGCCGTGAGAGGATGAACATCGCCAGCCCTCGGGCTATGCTTGCAGAAGGGCTGGAAAGGATCGCAACTGCTGTAAAAAAGCTCAAGCAGGGGTAAGTCTATTCCAATAATCCCAATATATGTAATGCCACCTCGGCAAATCCGTATCCCTGTTCGTTATCGCTTATATAGCGTGCCACTTTCTTCAGCATAGGACTTTCCTCAGGAGGTATGCGGCGGTTACGTATCAGTACACTTACAGGGAATATCTCGAAGAGAGAAAGGTCAGTGGCGGAATCCCCAGCTACCATAACCTGGTCCTTCACAATAGCACCATTTGCAACAAGCGGCAGAATATTCAATAGTGTCTTACCCTTGTTAATGCCCTTTTGCATGATGTGCATGATATAGTGGGAGTCAAGCACCTGCACATATGGTAGCAGCCGGCGCAGTTCCTCGATAGGCACGCCTTCAGCCCGGAAGACGATATCAACCATCCTTTCGCTATTGTCCCACCTCTCGCTGACTCGTCCTGGATAGGCAGCATATAGCTTCGCCAGTGCTTCATTTGCAGGCAGCTTCGAATATCCCAGTTCCAGGAGTGGGGCTGATGGGTTGATGCGGGCAATAGCACCGTTTTCAGCGATTAACGGGCCTGTTATATTCAATTGGACAGCCATCTTTTGCAGCATGGGGCCGGTGCGCCCGGAAACCAGCCCCACCAATATGCCTTTCCTCTCCAATTTAACTATGGCATCGGCAACCGGGGATATAACTGAATCGCCGCCCTCACTTAGAGTTCCATCTATATCTGTCATGATTAGCCTGATACTTTGCGCTATCTGGCGTGTGATGCTTTTATATGATGAAGACATTTGTATAGCCAACATCTTTATACATGTAATAATACCTTTAATTAAAGATATCGCCTGAAAAATATGCCGGTTGTCTCTTGATTGCACGCATAGGCACATAAAAAGTACAGGTTTTACAGAAGTCCGGAACTCCATACTTTTTCCAATTGTAGAAACGCTTGCAATTTTCCCCGTTATATATTTCCCTTAAAGAGGAGTTGTTAATATTTCCTAATAGCAGCTTCACATCGAAGTCTGCGCAAGCGCAAAATGACACATCTCCGTTTGCTGTGACTGCAGGCGCGACCAGCGGTGTCAGACAGGTCTCAGCTATTTTAGCCAAGGGTACGAATTTAGCATCGAACGGAAGTTTAGAATTTATATCAAGAATGCTCCAATTGGAATATTGATTTCTAACATCTCCTACTTTGATATGTCCCTGATAATTTGACCGGGCCTTGATATCCGCGATCCATTGGGATACCTTCTCATCTGAGTAGCTTTTTAAAAGTCTGAAAAGAAATTGGACATTCCCCGTGGAGTACCTTAATATTCGTGAAATGCTATCTAATGCCTTGTCGTAATCATCACGCCGCGTAATTGCCTTATGTTCTTCAGCGTCTAAGCCATAGATTGAAATCCTGAAACGGTCAAAGCTTTGTACAATAAACTGCAAAGTATCGTTATCATATTGGGCAGTGGAAACACCATTAGTAGTAGTTATCAATTTACTAATGGCTTTATTTCCTTTTACTATCTCAATACGTTCCGGCAGATATTTATCCAAAAGAATATCGCCCACTAATTCGGCAATAACAAAAACACCCCCACCTATTTCCTCATAATCTGATACAACTTTTTTAAACAGATCAAGGGACATTGTCCGATGCTCTCGGGTTTGAGCTGAATAGGCACAGATGATGCAGTCATTGTTACATATATCCGTAGGCTCAACTTTTAAAGAGAGAGGGCGGCTGTAGCCCTTATATGTGATTTTAGAAAGACGATCTGGTAACGCCAAACTGGGAATACTGGAAAATACTGTTTGCCTATGAATCCGTTTTGCCCTCAGTCTCCTGTTAAACTGAAACACGGTGACCTTCCCCTAAATTAGCATATTCCGGCCTCAGAATCCCACAGTTATTTGATCCCCACCTCATTTTAATGCCATCCAAACATATTAGTTTTGCCGATATTAAATTTTTGATTAACTTGCATTATATTCTGCTGGTACCATATTTACCAATGTGCCATGATGCCATATCGTATATATATTTATACAGTTGATGCCATGATTCTACTTTTCATGAGAATATACTACAGCGAAAGTCCGTGATGAATTCAGGAATAGATATAGATTCTGTTTGATAAAAGGATATTTACCCCATAATCTTCTGGTTGCAGAAAGGGGAGTAGCTGGGAATAGTTAGTGTAGGCACTGGATGTAGAAAGGTTGCTTGGCCCTTTGCAAAACGAATATTTGACGAGCTTATCGCGGAACGAGCAGAATCTGGCTAAATCAAATATAAAAATGAGCCGCCTTATATTCCTCCAATACAGGGAAAATCCGTGTTTAGCAGGAGGCTTTTGGATAGGCGTGACTATAAGATAGCAAATGAATGGTATATAATGAATTAAAAGATTATACATAATTGTATAAGTAATTGTATTCTTAATTTGGCAAATCAGAGCGGCAATAATACGTATTCAAAATGTTGGACATGACGGGGTGAATGTAATGATAAAACATGGGATCGGGGGAGGTAAAAGGTATTTTTGCATCGTCAGCCTGATTATGATTTTAATGGCATGCGTTGCTTGCGCTACTGGAGAAACAGTAAATACAGCAGAAAATTCTCAAACAGGGCAGGCTTCTGATAACATCTCTCAGAATGCTGCGACCGGCTCATCTGTCATTACGACACCTTCAATGCCAGCATCTGCGAATCCGCCCACTTCGGTAGTGCAGACAATACCGGAAACCCCTATGACTTCGACTCCGATGCAAACTGTAACGCCGCCCCCTGCCACAATTCCCGACGTTCCTGTTCCGGAGATGGAAAATTTAATTAAGACAGAAGCCTGNNTGAAGTAATATCATCATGCAGTGTACATTATTATAAAGGGTCATCGTTTCCGCCAGTTTTGCAAAATACAGTAGCTGTATACCGTAGTATTGACTATGCTTCACGTGCTTTTGCCAGGGAGGAGACCAGCCAAACAGTTGTCACTCATCCGGGCTATGGCGATGAATGCTTTATGAACGATTCTGTAGCCATCAATAAACTGCTGGTATTCAGAAAAGATAATGTCGTGGTATGGATATGGCTGCAAAATGATAAGAAAGGTGACATTGAATCTTATGCCAAGATTATTGAGCCGAAGATAACCATGTAAATCAATGAGAACCGCTGCCTGCTACAGACCAATCTTACGCCTTTTATAGTCTCCAAGTTGGCAACTTACGGTAACTTGACATTACGATGTTAGGATGGGTATGAATATTGCGGCACTAAATGTAAATAAATACTGGTAGGCCGTACAGGAATCGAACCTGTGACCCACTGATTAAAAGTCAGTTGCTCTGCCAACTGAGCTAACGGCCCGTACCGATGGCCTGTAATACTGCAAGCCAACTGAAAAGTTTATCATAATCACGTCTGCCGGGGCAATTTCCTGTCATTTTGTTTCGTCCCCGCTTAACTAACAGTACAGTCCATTTTCCAGGTAATAATACATGCTATCCATCAATGGATATAAAGTACTACCTAAAAAGGTGCCAACAGGTGATAGTTACATCGCTAAATGCGTATTATGCTGATTAACGTAAAGACGATAATATGCCAAACTGGTAGCGCTTATTATAGGGGTAAAACACATGAGTACCATAATTAAGGCTGATACAAAGACATTGCAGGATATCTTTGCGTTGAGAAACCATATTATAGAATTAGAAGGAGTGGAAGCAAAGCGAATCAAACTGACTCATGCAAAGGCTACTGGAAAAGATGAGAAACATTCTTCCCTAAAGAGGGTGCAGGAGGGTATCGCAATCTGCACGCGTCAGGGGTCCATGATCGATGGTAACCAAGCGTTGCTGGATATATCGGGATATACAATAGAAGAGTTTTTCGGCCTGAACATAATTGATCTATGTGTAAATGCTATGGATGGCATCCAGTTCCTTAAGCTGCTGGACGATAGGGGTTACGTGGTTGATCATAAGATCAAGCTGCAGAGGAAGGATGGTAGCGAGATTTACTGTATGCTGACATCAACCATCCGCTGGTATAATGATGAGAATATACCTGATAACCAGCCGCTATTCAAGATGTGGATCAGACCAATCAGATAACTCATTCCTTAACCGGAGACAGACTTTGAAATCAGGCCTTTCTGGTAAAAGTTGGGTGCTCCCTGGCAAAGATTTGAAAAACGAGTGCAACTGTAACCAGTATGACTGCGCTGATATAAAGTGAGAATTCATATCCCTCGATATCTGATAGCCATCCCAGTAGTATAGGGCCTATCATAAGGCCTACATCGCTTAAAGCACGGAATATACTCAGTCCCATGCTCTGATTCTCATTTGTAAGCATATCGGCTACATAAGCACCCGATATGGATCCTGCAAAACCGATGCCACTTCCCATTAATACGCAGCTTAGAATAAGGAGCCAGTAGCTTTGACTGAAGGTGATCAGCAGGGTACCAGCCGCTACCAGGATAAGACCGGGAGTAATAAGCGGCTTCCTGCCGATCATATCTGAAATTTTCCCGCTGATAAATATAAAAAGCACGTTAGTACCCATTAAGACTGAGAGGGCAATCCCTATATCACTGGCACTCAGCCCAAGCCTTTCGTTTGCTATGAGGGGCAGAATCTGATTTCGGCAACCGCTGTTCAGCATAAACAGGGAGAGTGATACAATGCAGATAAGTACAAAATTAAAATTCAGAAGTAGATTTTTAACATGTTTTAATAATGAGGAGTTATGTTCGGATTGTTCTTTCAGAGCACTATGCACCGATGTGCATGATGACTTTGTCTCCGGCAACCGTATAAATGTCCATAGTGCAGAGAGGAGTGCGATTATTGCATAGGCGTAAAATACTGCTCGCAGACCAATATATTGTCCGATGAACCCACCCAGCAATGGTCCCAGGCCAACACCTGCCCACAGGCAACCCTGAAAAATGCTCATATTTGATCCTCGATTAGCTACAGTGCTGATATCTGCCAGCATGACTATACCGGCGATGGTGAAAAGACCCGAACCAGCACCCTGCAGTATACGAAAAATTATCAATTTTCAGGCATTAGTGGCCAGGCCACGACCGATTGAACCAGCAGCCAGTACTAAAGGTCCTGCTATCAGAGTGGACCGTCTCCCGAATATATCTGAAATCCTTCCTGCTGGGATATCCATGATCGTACGTGCCGCAGCAAACATGGCTATAACTACACCGATCATTGTGATATTGAGGCCGAATTCTCGGGCAAAAAGCGGTAATATTGGACCGATAAGCCCAGCTCCCATCATCATAAACATACTATTCAGGCTTAGGATGATGAGCGTCTCATTATTACGCAGATAATTTAACAACTTAAGATATATGCCCTCGCAAAACGGGTAAGATCGAGCATGAATCTAAATAGGCTAAAAATGGAGCGGGTGAAGGGATTCGAACCCTCGACGTTTTGCTTGGGAAGCAAACACTCTGCCGCTGAGTTACACCCGCATCGAAGTTATATTAGATTTAATTCTGTTGATATGTCAAGTTGATTATAAATGTCTATTTTCGCCCCACTCTGGCAGCCTTAGATTTGATTCAGGTATACCAGGAGGAAAGTAGCCTTTAATGTCTATGACAGGCGTACCACTCAGTGCATCCAACCCCCTTACAATCAATATATTATCATCTCTTTTTATGAGTTCAACTGTTGTTACGGCAATAGGATTAGGTCGGGCAGGGCTGTGTGTGGCAAAGACCCCGGTCAGTGGTATCTCAGTATTACCACGTGGATGAACCTTGAGTATGCGGCGTTCCCGTGGGCTCATGCGGTCTAACCAGAATATGATAGTTAAATGAGAAAAGCTATCGATGCCATCTAAAGCATCACGATAGTCCGGGTCGACAATAATGCGAGAAATTAAACGCTCAGCATCAACACATTCTCGTTTGGTAAGATTGTTTTCAACCCGTCCAATGACCCTTATGGAAAGGCGCATGTTTAAAGTATACGGCAATGGTTGGAAAGGTATCAATGCCATAGCTACACAGTTTGAAATTCAGTGTCAAACAGTTATAGAATCAGCGAATTCACAGCTTTGAATCCACGGGAGGGAAATATGACCAAACCTAATCTCAATTTTCTATTCAATCCGAGATCGATTGCCCTAGCAGGCGCCTCGCCAGATATTAGCCATCCTAACCTGGCGCAGGGCTTTGTAAGGGCTTTGCAGGATAGCGGGTTCAAGGGAGCGATCTATCCTTTGCATCCTGCTGGCGGCGAGATATATGGTAAGAAAATATATAAGAATGTTAAAGATATCGAAGGCCCGGTTGATTATGTGGTGTCTGCTATCCCTGCCAGGCTTACACCCCAGTTGATCAGTGACTGCGTAGAAAAAAGAGTAAAGGCGATACATCTTTTCACATCTGGTTATAGTGAGATCGAGGACGAGATAGGTAAGCATCTGGAAAGCGAGATACTGGCCATAGCCCGTAAAGGCGGTGTTAGGTTAATTGGCCCCAACTGTATGGGTATATATTGTCCGTCATCAGGCATGACTTTCGCTGCGGAATTTTCGGATCAGAAACCTTTCCCTAAGCAGTGTGGCCCCCTTGGTCTAATATCCCAGAGCGGAGGAAACGCTATTTATTTTATCAGGCAATGCGTGGAGAGAGGCGTGTTTTTCAGCAAGGTGGTAAGCTATGGCAACGCAGCTGATATAGACGAGGCCGATTACCTTGAAATAATGGCTGATGACCCCGACACGGAATTGATCGCCATGTATGTTGAGGGTGTAAAGGACGGCGGACGGCTACGGAAGGTACTTGCCAGGACATTAGAATCCAAGCCCGTGATTGTAAACAAGGTAGGAAATACTGAAACCGGGGCAAGGACTGCCGCGTCTCACACCAGCGCAATAGCTGGCGAATCGGGGATCTGGCATGCTTTTCTCAAGCAGACTGGTGCAATGCAGGTAAACGGTATGGATGAGTTGGCCGATGCAGTTGTTACATTCTCAAAATTACCTGTTCCCAAAGGAAGGAATGTCGTTGTAATTGGTACGGGTGGTGGTGTTGGTGTGCAGGCTGCTGATGATATTAGTAATGCTGGACTGCGGCTACCGATGCTGCCGGTAGAAGTCAGAAAAAGGCTCCGTGAGATATATGGCACGGAAGCCGGCAGCTTTTTCCGTAACCCGGTAGATTCTCCACCTTTCAGGAATGTCGACGATATGGCAACCGCTGTAAGGGCTATCGCTGCCTCCCAGCACATTGACATAATAATATTACATTTTGGATTTGATATATGGGCTATGATCAGCAGAAGTGTACCGCTTTATGCTTTCGTTGAGTCTGTGAACAGGCTGGCAGGAAGTTTGGAGAAACCCTTGGCAATAGTGTTGCATTATTCTGAGGACCCTAAGTCACACATCTTACAGGATGAAGTAAGAGCAAAATTTGTGGCACTTGGTTTGCCGGTATATCCTTCTATCGGCCGGGCGGCCCGCGCTATCTCAAGATACATAGATTTTTATGAGCACCACGAGCGTACTGTGATTAGATGATAATTAACTTACCAGTATGGATGGATCGTGCTCCAATAGTTTTCTCTGCGGGAATCTCGCTTTTATCAGCTTCTTCTACCCCATCACAGTCTAAAATGAAAATCTATCCAAAGGGTGGTGAGGCATCATCCTGGTAGAATTTGTACATGGAAAATGCTGTAAAATAGAGATATTATTGCTCTAATGAATTTCGATCGAATGTCATATGAAGGTCACTGATTTCAAGGGAAGGCTGGCATATATCACGGGAGGATCAAGTGGCATTGGCTTGGCAACAGCCCGGCTCCTTGCCGCTAAGGGGGCGAGCGTCATCATATTTTCACGCAACGAAGATAT
>DFZI01000089.1 GCA_002383665.1 Dehalococcoidia bacterium UBA4060 | reverse complement strand
ACTATCCAGGCGGTCGTATCCTACATAAGCCCGCACCAGTGTACTATTCTTCTGCTCCACGAAGCGGTTATCATTCTTACAGTAGGGGCGGCTGCGGCTCAGGTGCAGTCCCATAATCTCCTCGCCAAAGTAGCGGATGAGGTGGGCATTGAAGAATTCGCTGCCGTTGTCCGGGTGTAGATGCTTGATGGGAAAAGGTAAGCGCTGCTGCACCTTTCTGAACCCTCTCACCATGGCCTCCTGGCTACGTCCCAGCGCTGCCACCCGCTCGCTCCATCCCGTGGCGATATCTACCAGTTGCAGGGTATGCACATAGTCGCCAGCCGCTATTGCACCACAATGATGCACCAGATCAGTCTCGAAACTGCCCGGGATCTCGGTTCTCCAGGATAAGCGCTCCATCGGCACGTCCTGTAAGAGCCGGTTAGGTGGCTGAGGCCTGCGCCGTGGCAGCTTGGGAGTATCCTGCTGGAAGTGCTTTATCATCCGCTGCACAGTAGCTCGGCTGATACTGCCCAATGCCATCTCTATTTCCGTAGTTAGCCTCAACTCCTCCCACTTAGCCAGTTGATGGGCCGTCTCCTGGAGTACTGGTGTCAGACGCTCTGCACATACGTAGTCCAGGCTCTCCCAAACTATCCGCACCGCCTCGGCTACGGCACGACCATACCGCCTTTGCCTCGCTACCGTCTTCCTTGGTGAACGCTCCAGGCTCGGCATGCCCATCAGCCTTATCAGACTCTTGCGGTGTAACCCAGTCACCATTACCATCTCCGTGAGTAAACGACTCCGCTCTGCTCTATTTGATTTGCGATACCTCGGTGCCACCAGTTTCAAGTACTTCCTTCGTTCATCTATGCTCATCTTGTCATCGTTTGGCATGTTCCTCCTCGGTAACATTTTTAGTTGAGTGAACCATACCACCTTTAGTAACATTTTAGATGAGTGAATGCGTGCTGTTGACAGTTACGTTTGCTTAATGCATAATAGCGTGTAAAAATTCAGAGAATCGAAGGTATACTGGTAACATGGTAAAAATCAGGTTAAGAAGAATAGGCGCAAAGCATAAACCTCTTTATAGGATTGTTGTTGCTGACAGTGAATCGCCCCGGGAAGGTGCTTTTATTGAGATCATTGGGACGTATAATCCGCTGGTTAATCCAGAAGGCATAACAGTCAAGGAAGACAGTGCTATGAAGTGGCTGGAGCAAGGTGCACAGCCGACTGAAACGGCTTACAGGCTGCTTGCCAAGGCAGGTGTGATGGAAAAATTTACATCAGCTCATCCAACAAGGAAATTTCGACAGGCAGTACAGAAGACTACTCAGAGACAGAAGAAATCGAAAAAAGCTACCAGCTAAATCTACAACTGAGGTGATGTCAAAATGAAGGAGTTAGTCGAATACATTGCCAGGTCAATCGTGAGCGCCCCTAATGATGTTAAGGTGATCGAGGAGAGGGATTCAAGCGGTGTGGTGATTAAACTGGAGGTTAATGCGGAGGACAAGGGCAGGGTTATTGGCAAACAGGGACGGGTTGCTGAAGCTATGAGGACACTTTTACGGGTTGTTGCAACCAAAGAAGGTACACGGGTAAGGCTGGAGATTATATAACAGCGGTCACGGCACTGAAGTATATTGAAGGTTGGAGGGTACTGCGTCTTCACTGATGTGGTGAGGCAGTGTTATTTGTTAAACTTGAATAATAAAAGGCCGGCAAATGCTTTGCCGGCCTTTTATGTTGCTTAATTTTGTACAGGTGGATTGACGGGTGATCTGCGGCCGGGTGTCTTACGCCTTTTGTCTGCAACACGCAGACGTGCCATGGAGCGTCTGAGTGCTGCTTCGGCTCTGCTCCGATCGATCTCAGAAGTCATATCCTTTATTCTTTCCTCGGCCCTGCGTTTGGCCTCTGCAGCGCGGTCTATGTCGATCTCATCGCTGCGCTCACAGGCATCGGCAAGTATGATTGTCCTGTCAGGCTTTACCTCGATAAATCCGCCGGTTATGGCCATGTATATCTCGTCACCACTGGCCCTGCGGATGACCAGTTCAGAGGGAACCAGCATGGTCATAAGTGAAGCATGCTTGGGCAGGATGGTCATCTGTCCCTCTGATCCCTCGGCGATGAGTGCGATTATATCATCGCCTGAAAAGACACGACGTTCAGCGGTGACAATCTCTAAATTCATTGTGGGCATGGTTAGGCCTCTAACTGTTTAGCTTTCTCAACTGCTTCGTCAATGGTACCCACCATCATGAATGCCATTTCCGGCAGGTGATCCCATTTGCCCTCGAGTATCTCCTTGAACCCGCGGACGGTATCTTTGACTGACACGTATTTGCCCGGCAGGCCGGTGAAAGGCTCTGCCACAAACATGGGTTGCGAAAGAAACCTTTCAATGCGGCGTGCTCTGTTGACTGTGATCTTATCTTCTTCGCTGAGTTCTTCCATGCCCAAGATGGCGATAACGTCTTGCAGGTCCTTGTAGCGCTGCAGAACCTTCTGTACGCCACGGGCTGTCTGGTAGTGCTCTTCGCCGACTACGTTGGGGTCAAGAATACGTGATGTGGAGGCCAGCGGATCCACCGCAGGGTAGATGCCGCGGGCTGCGATGGAACGCTCCAGCGAGATCACACCGTCAAGATGACCGAAGGTGGTAACGATGCCGGGATCGGTATAGTCGTCAGCAGGCACATATATGGCTTGAAATGAGGTAATCGAACCTTTCTTGGTAGAGGTAATACGGTCCTCCATCTCAGCAACGTCCGTACCCAGTGTAGGCTGGTAACCCACTGCTGAAGGCATGCGACCGAGCAGTGCCGATACTTCCATGTTGGCAAGGATATGACGGTAGATGTTATCGACGAAGAGGAGTACATCCTGTCCTTCTGCGTCGCGGAAATATTCTGCCAGCGTTACGCCAGTAAGTGCTACGCGGGCGCGCACTCCTGGTGGCTCGTTCATCTGACCGAAGACCATCATGGTCTTGTCGATAACGCCGGACTCTTTCATTTCCCGCCAGAGATCATTGCCTTCCCTGGATCTTTCGCCGACGCCGGCAAATACGGAGAATCCGCCGTGCTTGGTGGCGATGTTATGGATAAGCTCGGTGATGATGACGGTCTTGCCAACGCCAGCACCGCCATAAGCTCCAATTTTACCACCACGAGTGAATGGTGTAATGAAGTCGATGACTTTGATACCTGTTTCCAGCATCTGGATGGATGTTTCCTGTTCCTCCAGCTTGGGAGGCTCTCTATGGATGGGCAGGCGGTTGTCGCTCTTTACCGCACCCAGGTTATCCAATGGGTCTCCAAATACATTGAATAGCCTGCCGAGAGTAGGTCTGCCGACCGGCACCGAGATAGCTGCTCCGCTATCAATAGCCACGGCTCCCCTCTCAAGCCCCTCTGTCGGGCACAATGCCAGACAACGTACCCAGTTGTTGCCAATGTGCTGCACGACTTCCATGACCATTTTCTTGCCATCCTGCATGACATCAATAGCATTGTAAATCGCTGGAAGATGTTCCTGCGGGAACTCAATGTCAACTACAGTTCCGATGACCTGTACTACTTTACCGTTTGCCAAATTGCACCTCCTATTTGAGACTTTCAACGCCACCGGTAATATCAAGCAATTCCTTGGTGATCATTTCCTGGCGGGCTTTATTCAATGTCAGGGTGAGGTCAGCAATAACCTCATTGGCATTATCGGTAGCGTTGCGCATGGCCATCATGCGTGCTGATTGCTCGCTGGCAATAGCTTCCAGGATTGAATGATATACCTGCATCTCGACGAACCTTGGCAGGAGTTGGTCGAGAACTGACATGCCGTGGGGCTCAAAAATGTAATCAGGATTTGTCGTGGTTTGCTTGGCCGGTATAACCGGCAGGATCTGATCAATTGTGGGTTTTTGTGTCATTACATTAATAAACTTGGAGTAAGCGATAAATACCTGGTCATAGACCTCATTGGTATAATCTTCTACTATCATGCGAGAGATAGCCATCGTATCAGCTACCCTGGGGCGGTCACTCATTTTAGTGAACTCAGCACGAATTTCACGCATTGACCGGCGCATGAAATCTCGTCCTTTGCTACCTACGGTTATGACCGTGACCGGCACTTTCTGCTCAAGAATAAAATTGCCCGTCAACCGGTTAAGGTTGGTATTAAGGCCTCCGCAGAGGCCTCTGTCTGTCGAGATAAACAGTATGGCTATCTTGTTGATCTTGCGTATTTGCAGTAGTGGATGTGTTGCTCCGCCTGCTGCTGCCTGCGCTGCAAGGTCGGCAATAACCTGGGTCAGCTTATCACTGTAAGGCCTCACAGCAATCGTTGAGTCCTGTGACTTTTTCATTTTTGCGGTAGCAATCATCTCCATGGCACGGGTGATTTTGGCCGTGGCCTGCACGCTGCGGATGCGCCGTCGTAATATTCGCGGACTTACCATTTAATTGCCTCAATAAGCTGAGCTCTGTTTGAACTCGGCTACTGCCTTCTTAAGTTCAACTTCTATCTCGGGTTTAATGCTCTGCTCAGTAGCAATGTTCTTGCCAATTTCGGGGTGGTTATTGGCCATAAACTTGTAGAAAGCGTTCTCAAAGGCAGCAACTTTTTCGACCGGTACATCATCGAGAAAACCGTTGGTTACCGTCCAGAGAATCATTACCTCATTTTCCAGTGTCAGTGGAGAATATTGAGGCTGTTTAAGTATCTCTCGCATGCGCTGGCCGCGCTCAAGCTGGGATCTGGTAGCCTTATCGAGATCAGAGGCACCGAACTGGGCAAAAGCCGCCAGCTCTTCAAATTGCGCCATCTCGATCTTTAGTTTACCTGCAACCTGGCGCATGGCCTTAGATTGGGCGTTTCCGCCCACACGAGAAACTGAGAGGCCAATGTTAAGTGCAGGGCGTATGCCGGCGTTGAACAGATCAGTTTCGACATAGATCTGGCCATCGGTGATGGAGATCACATTGGTGGGGATGTAAGCTGACATGTCACCGGCCTGTACCTCGATTATGGGGA
>DFZI01000107.1 GCA_002383665.1 Dehalococcoidia bacterium UBA4060 | reverse complement strand
TCAGCCGGCGGCTGCTCCCGCCAATGCCCCGTCTGATACCGGACAACCACCTAAAACTTCACCCCCGCTCATATCACAACCCCCTTCCACTGCTGAGACCGGCGCCATGCAGTCCGGGACCAGCGTCAGGATCAAAGGCGCGGAGAAGCTCGTTTTCTGCGCTGGCACCAATGACCTCGGGGGAGCGTTGATCTACACCAGCAACGTCAACGGAAGCAACTGGACCAAAATAAGTGGTGAGCACAACGGGGGTGATTTTTTCCCCAAATGGTCGCCGGATGGCAGCAAGATCGTATTTTTCTCCGACAGGGACGGAGGCTATTACCAGATCTATGTTATGAACGCCGACGGCAGCAATCCCACTCGTCTGACCAACAGTGAATCGGAAGATACCTATCCTTCCTGGTCACCGGATGGAAGAAGGATCGCCTTTACATCCGACCGCGCCGGAGGGAACGAACATATCTTCATTATGAATGCCGACGGCAGCGACGTGCGTCAGTTGACCGCAGGAGATAACCAGGAAGGCGGGCCGGTATGGTCGCCGGATGGCAGCCGCATAGCCTTTATGGGCAGGCGGGATGGCAATACCGATATCTATATCATCAGTGCGGGAGGGGCCGACCTGACACGGCTGACCGATAGTCCGCAGATAGAAAACTACCCGGCCTGGTCACCGGACGGGAAGAAGATCGTCTATCAGAGCAACGCCAGCGGCAATTTCGAGATCTATTTAATGAACGCGGACGGCACCGATCAGAAACGCCTGACCGAGGCAATATACGACAACAAGTATCCCGACTGGTCACCCGATGGAACCAAGATCATCTTTTACTCTAAAAGGGACTGCATCAACGATAACGGCGAGATTTATATCATGGACATAGACGGCAGTAATCAGACGCGCATAACGCGGAGTGAATGCACCGATGCAGGCCCTGCTTCCTGGCGATGATGTCTTCTCTGCCCGGTTTGTGAGTTGCCCGTTGCTTAAAGTAGAATAACAGCCCGATGAGGTTTATCGACGAGTACCGCGATGCCGGGCTGGCACGTAAATTGGCCTCCCGCATAGCCGCCATATCCACCAGGCCAGCGCGGCTGATGGAGTTCTGCGGCGGGCACACCGTAGCCATCATGCGCAACGGCATCCGCCAGTTGTTGCCGCCCACCGTGGAGATGTTCTCCGGGCCGGGTTGCCCCGTGTGCGTCACCGCCAATGCCGACATCGATAGGTCCATCACCCTGGCCGGCCTACCCGGGCTCATCATCACCACCTTCGGCGACATGGTCAGGGTTCCCGGCAGCTATGCCACCCTGCAGAAATGCCGCGCTTCTGGAGGGGATATCCGCATCGTTTATTCCATCCAGGATGCTTTGCAGATAGCCAGAGGTAATCCGGGCAGGCAGGTCGTCTTCATCGCTGTCGGCTTCGAGACCACCGCTCCTACCATTGCCATGGCGGTCAAACAGGCTGACCGGGAAGGCCTGCAGAATTTTTTCGTCCACTGCCTGATCAAGATGACACCGCCCGCCATGAAGGCGCTGCTTGACCTGGGTGAGATCATGCTCAACGGCATCATCTGCCCTGGCCACGTCACCGCCATCATCGGCACACAGCCTTACGAGTCCTACGCCCGTGATTATGGTGTGGCCTGTGTGGTAGCGGGGTTCGAGCCGGTGGATATATTGCAGGCGGTGGCGATGCTGGTGGAACAGATAGAGAGCGGCAGGCCGCGGGTCGAGATCGCCTACACCCGCGGTGTGAGGCCCGAAGGCAATCTTAAAGCGCTGGAGGTCATGGACGAGGTCTTCGAAACAACGGATGCTGAATGGCGTGGCATTGGCCGCATACCATGCAGTGGATATAAACTAAAGGACAGTTTTGTCCGTTTCGATGCCAGTGCAGCCTTCCCTGTCGAGGTCCCGCCGGCGCGGGAGGCCGCCGGGTGCCGCTGCGGGGAAGTTTTGCGGGGCATCATCCGTCCCCCTGATTGCAGGCTGTTCAGGAAGGTCTGCACGCCTGAAAACCCCGTCGGCCCCTGCATGGTGTCGTCCGAGGGCAGTTGTGCCGCCTATTACCAGTATGGAGGTATCGATGAGTGAAAAGATATTGCTGGCGCACGGAAGCGGCAGCAAGCTCAGTCATGACCTGGTCGAGAAGATACTTGTCCCCTCCCTCACCAATCCCATCCTCGCACAACTGGACGATGCGGCTGTTTTCCCGCTCAGCGGCAGGCTGGCCTTCACTACCGACAGCTATGTGGTCAATCCCATCTTCTTCCCCGGCGGCGATATAGGCAGACTGGCGGTCTGCGGTACGGTCAACGACCTTTCCACCAGCGGGGCACGCCCGCTGTATCTCAGCCTCGCCCTTATCATTGAGGAAGGCCTGGAGCTGGATGACCTGCGCCGGGTGATCGAGTCGGTCAGAAATACCGCGGCTGAGGCAGGGGTCCAGATAGTCACAGGCGATACCAAGGTGGTCAACCGTGGCAAGGCCGACAGGCTATTTATCAATACAGCGGGCATCGGCCTGATCCAGGAGGGAGTGGATATTTCAGGCTCCCACGTCCGGCCGGGGGATAAGATCATTTTGAGTGGCGGCATAGGTGAGCATGGCATAGCGGTCATGAGCCGACGCGAAGGGCTTGAATTTAAGGTTCCCGTTGTCAGCGACTGCGCACCGCTCAACCGTATGGTTGCCGGGATGCTCAAAGCCAGCAATAATATACACTCGCTGCGCGATCCCACGCGCGGGGGCCTGGCCTCCACGCTCAGCGAGTTTGCCCTGCAGTCCGGCGTCGGCATCATCATTGAGGAAGGTAAGATCCCCGTGCATGACGGCGTCAGAGGTGCTTGCGAGTTGCTCGGACTTGACCCACTTTATATCGCCAACGAGGGGAAGATGGTGGCGGCTGTAGCTCCTGAAGATGCAGTTGCTGTGCTGGCTTCTATGCAGGGGAACAGATATGGCACCCAGGCGGCGCTCATCGGTGAGGTCACCGCTGAGCATAAAGGACGTGTGATCATGAAAACAAGGATCGGCGCTTCCCGCATCGTGGACCTGCCCGCCGGTGAGATCTTGCCCCGCATCTGCTGATATTATGACAGGCCCTAAAATCGCTGTCCTGGGCATCGGCAACCCTCTGCGCCGTGACGACGGCCTCGGCATCCGCGTCGTCCAGATCATGCAGTCCAATCCCTGTTATGTGGGTGTGGATATCATTGATGGCGGCACTGCGCCTGATCTTTTCTCACTGCTGGACGAGAGCGTGGGGAAACTGGTCATCGTGGATGTCCTCAGAGGGAAGGGAGAGCCAGGCAGCATTTACCGCCTTGAGATTACGGAGGAAAATATTTCCGCTCAGCCATCTGCCTCTCTCCACGGTCTGGGGGTATTGGACAGCCTGCAACTGATGGTACGGCTGGGCATGAGGCCGCCGGAGGTGATTATCATCGGCGTGGAGCCGTATGATGTAGCGAACGGCCTGGGGCTCTCTCCACAGATGGAGTCGCTGGTGCCGCAGGTCATCAGTGAGGTGGAAAAAGAGCTTGGAGGACCGCATTGAAATACGTAGCCGATTATGCTTAAATAAGCTTAAATCAAAGTTCAGCATAAGGTAAAGGACTGAAAAATGAGCCCGAAGGAATTCCCACAGGATGTCAGGGACAAGGCACTGGTAAGGCAGAATCTGGTCTGTGCCCGTTGCGGGACAAGGCTTGAGCCGCCCGTTTTTCCTCATTACAAAAAGCCGGCCGAGCTGGGTGGTGACACAAGCCTGCAAAATTGCGTTATCCTCTGTAAAAAGTGCCACCTTGATTACGGACACATAGGTAACTGGGCCAAGTTCGTGATAACACAGGACTATCCCCATTATGCGGCCGATGGTATGCCCAGGTAATAAGGAGTCAGAACCCGGTGCGAGCATTTATGCAGGAACCTTTTAGATGAGAAGCCACCCCGATAAATCCATCTACGGGACGAACCGTGTCGATATTGTGTGTATAACGGGCTTCATTGTAAGCCTGGTGACGATGCTGGTGCTGTTGCTGACCATAATACCCGAGATGGAATGGCTCAACTGGCTGAATGTACCGCTGGCGGTCATCGGCCTGGCACTCTGCCTGATCGGCGTGATAACCTCTACCTCCAGAGGCTATGGCATTGCGGGTGCAATTATATGCTGCGTCGCCATTGCCCTGGGCCTGCTACGGCTTAATGCCTTCGGCGTTATTGTTTAAAATGATCAGTGCTGCTGGAGAAAATTTACGTACTGCCCGGTCAGGGCAAACCTGTACTGTGTGCCTTCAATTAATACCTTCCAGATGGCGTAGGTACCGCTCACACGCGCGCCGCCCTGGTCAAAAGTTATCGCACCGCTGACCCCCTGATAGTCCTGGCCGATAGCAGCCAGTGCATCGCGTATCGACCCGCCATTATATACACCGGCTTTTTGAATGGCCGCAGCAATCAGAATCAGTCCGTCATAGGCGTTATCGCAATACAAAGTCGGCTCAAATCCGTATTTATTCTTGTAGTTGGATTGAAATGCCCTGTAACTTTCGGACTCCCTGTTGGCTGAGGGCACCGTTCCCGTGACAGCTTTTTCCATGAACCTGGCGGCATCAAGGTATTTATCCAGCGGCAAGTCGTAGGTGCCATCCGTGGCGATCCAGGGTATATTATCCAGGCCTGATTGCTGGGCCTGCCCGTAAATCACAGCGCCATCGGGATAATAGGCAGCAAGTACGACACAACCGGGTGTTTTATCCCTGATTGAGTTTAGCTCAGTCAGGTAGCTCAATTTCAGGGGGTCAAATCTTAGAGACTCGACTATCTCGGCTGCACCGGTGAGATACTGCCTGACGGACTGCTCAATACTTCTCCCATACAGGCTGTCCTGCATCAGCAGTGCCACCCGTTTATATCCTCCGTCCTTGATCAGCTTGGCTACCACTCCACCCTGCAGAGAATCAAGAGGACACACGGTATATACCCACCTGGCCCATCCCTGATCGGATAATTTTACGGATGTGGCCGTGGGTGATACCAGCAGCACGCTCTTGCTCGCAATATACGGCCCTATGGCCTGCACGGCATCACTGGTGGTACCGCCAATGATGACCTGCACCTTATCCTCGTCTACCAGCTTGTGGACAGCATATAGTGCGGTGGCTGCGGTGGGACCTTCATCAACAACTTTCAGCAGTAGCTTTTTACCATCAATGCCACCCTTGCTGTTTATTTCATCAACGGCGAGCTCCACGGCTTTGATCCTGTTCGGCCCCCATGTTGGGACACTTGAGGTTGCCATGACGCAGCCGATGATGATCTGATCGGGCAGTTCCTGCGGCTCTGCAGCACAGGCGGGCAACAGCCCTGCCAGCAGAGCTGTAACAATAATAACTACCAAAGCAATAAACCTCATATCACTCTCCAAATGGGAATCGCTATTCCTGTTTTCAGGAACAGTCCCATTATAGCATTTACGGACTGTATCATTACATACGGTTTTTACTGATTATACCAATAAGGGTAAAATAGTCTGGGTGAATTGTTACCAGCCCGGGCAAATCTGCGTGGAAGCGGGTGCTCATTACCGGGCAGGTGTGATAGTGGGCAAAGATATGGAAATAATTTCCGAAGGGACCGATGTTCTGAAAATATTGCCTGAAGCTGCAGCAGACCTCTGCACGGCTCTTTTCCGGAACTCGCCAGCGGGCATATATATTACCCGCGATGGCAAGTTCATCTATACCAATATCGAGTTCCGGCACATAACCGGTTACAGCCAGGACGAGCTGTCCGGCAAGGATTATCAGCGTCTGATCAACCCGCGTTACCGCCATATGTCAAAGCAGAATTTGGCATCTCTGTTCGAAGAGGAGGAACCAGATACCAGCCACGAGTTCAAGATCACTACGCGGGAGGGGAAAAAGAAATGGATCTCAGAGAAGATAACCTATTTCAAGTACGGTGGCAACTGGCTGACGCTCGGCCACTGGCTGGATATCAGTGAATACCACTCGGTTAAGAATGCCTGGAGGGAAGCGGAGCGCCGTTTCCAGTTGACCTTTGAAGATATCGCCATGGGATTGAGTATAATCGGTACCGATGGCATTTTCCTTAAGGTCAACAAGTCCTTTTGTGATATGCTCGGTTTTGATGAGCGGGAGTTACTGGAGAGCCACTTCGACGAGGTGCTTTGCCAGGAGGACCGGCATGCCTGCGGCGATCTCATGACGCTTTTCCTGTCACTGGAAAAGCCGGAAATGCCTCTGCAGATCCGCATGCGATGCAAGGACGGGCATAGTATCTGGGCTTCAATGAACATTTCTTTGATTGGAGATAGTGAGGCCGGGCCCAGCTATTTTATAGTTAATTTCCAGGACATCACCGAGCAAAAAAGGCGTGAAGAGGGATATAAAGAGGAGGAAAGGCTGTACCGCTCACTGGTAGACCTGTCGCTGGAACCTGTGGCTGTATTAGACCTCGATTACTATTTTACCCATGTTTCACTCAGCTTCGCCAAGCTGCTGGGATATGAGTCCGGTCAGGACCTGCTGGGGAAGAAGATCGGAAGCATAGTTAAGGAGGAGGCCTCACAGCAGATAGAGTCTCAAATCCTTGCATATCTTACACGAGGTGAACCGGGCAATATCGAGCAGGAAATAATAAGGAGAGATGGCACAGCATTACCCGTCGCCATGCACGTAGCATGGATAAACAGGGATAACGGTGCTC
>DFZI01000099.1 GCA_002383665.1 Dehalococcoidia bacterium UBA4060 | reverse complement strand
GGCGGAACGCTCGGGATTCAGCCAGACGATGTGTGAAAAATGTGATCTGAACTGTCTGAGCCTGTCGAAGCCGGACATTTTCTGGTAGCCGTGATAGTATATATCTCCATAGGGGTCCATCAGCTCCGATGGGGCCATGCAGGCATCGCCCACGAATATGACCCTGTAATCGGGCTCCAGCATCTTCAGCAAGCGCTCGATGGGGATCCCTTTGCGCTGCTGTATATCGGGGTAGAGCACATCGTAGGGACAGTTATGGAAGTAATAGTATTTGAACGACCTGAAATGGCTGAGGGAGTTGGCCGCAGAAAAAAGCTGGCTGCAGAGCTCGGAGTAGGGCTCCATTGAGCCGCCAGCGTCCATGATCAGCAGCACCTTGACCGTATTTTTGCGGGGACGTCTCCACTTGAACTCCAGGTCGCCGGCATTTTTACAGGTCGCATCTATCGTGCCTTCCAGGTCCAGCTCGTCTTCCGGGCCGATGCGGTTGAGCCTGCGTAGCTGCTTGAGCGCCACCTTCATCTGGCGTGTATCCAGGGTTATGTCGCTGCGGTAGTTGCGGAAATAGCGCGCTTCGGCGATACGCACAGCGCTGCGCATGCCTCCCGGGCCTCCTACACGGATGCCGCTTGGATTATAGCCGCCGTGTCCGAAGGGCGATATGCCGCCGGTGCCGATCCAGTAGTTGCCTCCATCGTGGCGCTCGGCCTGCTCC
The DNA here is from genome assembly GCA_002383665.1 of Dehalococcoidia bacterium UBA4060. Classification (GTDB taxonomy): domain Bacteria; phylum Chloroflexota; class Dehalococcoidia; order GIF9; family UBA5629; genus UBA6808. The sequence continues at coordinate 8,714 of DFZI01000099.1, read as the reverse complement.
TTGAGCCTTTTCTCGAACTCCTTGAGCAGGTCCTGGAAATCCATGGCCTGGATGGCTGCCATCTGCTCCGGTGTGAGCAGGGGACGGTTGCGGGGATCGGTCAGCCAGGAGAGCAACTCCTCGGTGATCTCGAGCGGTGGCGTAATGCCGTTGAAATATTCCTGGAAGGCCAGGTCGTACTGGTCGTAGTATGTCTCGCTCTTAACCAGGATGGAGCGGGCCAGGTAGTAGAACTCGTTGAGGTCGGTGGCGCAGCTTTTGGATAGTGCCTCTATCAGCATCATCCACTCGGTGATCGAGACGGGTACCTTTTTCTCCTTCAGCTTGTAGAAAAACGGTGTAAACACTGGTACTGCCTCTGCCTTCTCTTTAATCAGTTGGCGTAGGTGCTGTAGCCGCGCGATCCTGGCCTGCGCTTAAGGTAGTGGCTGGCGTAATAGTCGATGTCGGTTTCTTTCTTGATCAGCGTGCCCAGGAAGGGGATATCACCGTCCCTGATCTTGCCGTCCAGCCCGCTGGCCATCAGCGCCTGTATCCAGTCGATCAGCTCGCTCGTGGAAGGCTTCTTGCGGAAATCATCGATCCTGCGCAGCGTGTAGAAGGTTTCCAGTGCGTCCTTGAGCAGGGCGTTTTTAATGTTGGGGAAGTGTACTTTGACGATCTCCTCCATCAGCTCGGGCTCGGGGAAGTCGATATAGTGGAAGATACAGCGGCGCAGGAATGCGTCGGGTAGCTCCTTCTCGTTGTTGCTGGTGATGAGGACGATGGGCCTCTGCATGGCCTTGATCGTCTCGTCGGTCTCGGGGATATAGAAGCTCATCTCGTCCAGCTCGTTGAGCAGGTCGTTGGGGAACTCCACGTCGGCCTTATCGATCTCGTCGATGAGCAGAACCACCTGCTGCGGAGCTGTGAAGGCCTGTCCCAGTTTGCCCAGCTTGATGTACTGCTTGATATCCGAGACGTCCTTATCATCGAAGCGGCTGTCGTTGAGCCGCTGCACGGTATCATAAACATACAGGCCTTCGGCTGCCTTGGTCGTCGACTTGATGTTCCAGCGGATCAGTTCCTTGCCGAGTGAAGAGGCTATGCTGTATGAAAGGAGCGTCTTGCCCGTGCCCGGCTCGCCTCTGACCAGCAGCGGCCTCTGCAGTACGATGGCAACATTGACCGCGTTTTTCAGCGCCTCCGAGATCACGTAGTCTTCCGACCCTTTAAATTGCTCAAAACTTTTCTGGCTCATTACCTGTCCTCCGGTGGATCACAGATCCGTATTGAAGCCCTGCGCAGCAACTCGCCGTCACAGGGTGCTCGGCCTAAATCCTGATTGAATCCTGCACAAAATTTTAGGTTATAGCCATGTGAAAAGCAAATTGTCTGTAGGCATGTGTGAGAGTCCGGCAGCAAACCTTATGGATCCACTCTGCACATAAAGAAAACCGTAATGCCACCCCTATGTTATTTGCAAGCTTGTGCATTAGTACAATGGCATAATCGCATGGGCGGTTAGCTCAGCGGTTAGAGCGCTGCGTTGACATCGCAGGGGTCATTGGATCAAGTACATTACCGCCCACAACGAAGCTAAAAATGACGCCATTTAGGACAGCTCCCGAATTTTCTCATCATTCCTGATCAGTAATGATCCACCATATTGCTTGACTGATGATATCAATAATGATACCATTTAGTTAATGCCGGATTCGATAGCTAAGATAGTTAAACAAATGCATGAAAGTCCGGGCAATATCAGCTTTGCCGATCTTTGTAAAGTTTGTGATCACTATTTCGGTGAGCCCAGGCAGGATAGCAGCAGCCACAGAATATATAAAACTCCCTGGGTGAGTGACCCAAGGATAAATATACAAAACAATAAAGGCAAAGCAAAAGCGTATCAGGTAAAACAGGTATTAAAGGCGATAAGAAAGCTGGAGGCACAAGATGGCGACAAAAATGATAAAAAAAACTGACACCTATACCTATCGTATCACCTGGTCTGAAGAAGATAAGGAATATATCGGATTATGTGCTGAGTTCCCCAGCCTGAGCTGGTTGGATAAGACACAGAAAGCTGCATTGCAGGGTATCATCAACCTGGTAGCAAAAGTAGTATCGGATATGCGAACTAATAATGAAATGATACCTCAACCAATCGCAACGAAGCGCTTTTCTGGCAAGTTATTGGTACGTATACCGCCGGATGTACATAAAGAGCTGACTATACAGGCTGCTGAAGCTGGGGTAAGTATAAATCGCATTATTAGCTCTAAGTTGGCTAAGACGTAGAGTCGTATGGCTCTTTTACCTCCAGCTTGAATTGACTGATCGTGCCTTCGGTCGCAAGCCTTTAGCGACATTATTTTTGGCAGTCATCTTACCCCCGCTGCTGGCGTCTTTGGGTCAGCAAAGCTTGACGATCGCTGAATACGAGGCTATAGATGGTGATAATGACAGCAGTCTCTTTCTGGCCTATTGTCTCCGAACGATCCTCGCTGTAGTTGGCATTTATGCCCAATTCCTCTTCCCGCACATGGGATCAGGTGAAACAACTGATACGTATCAGGTGTTGCAGTTCATACAGGATATCTATTGAATAGGAAGTCACGTAACTTTGCCGCATCGTCAGAAGCCGGAACTATTGTAAGCTATGGATATCCTACATCCGGCGTGGTCGACGGTAAATCAGCACAAGGGTGATGCAGCCGGCGAGGATGAGCAGGACTGCCGCCACGATCTGCCAGAACCAGGTCTCGTTGAATATTGAGGGTATATGAGAGGGTGCCGCGGTCTCCGCCTTGCCGGGCAGATTGGCCGTTGTGTTTTCGGTGGGGGGGCTGGTGGCAGGCGCCCCTTCAGTATTTTCGGCCACGGTGAACTGCCAGGTCTGTGACCAGTCACCGGTGCCCTTCTCACCTGTGGCGGCCTGCACAATCCTGACCTTCCAGTAATAGGTATGCCCCGGCCTGATACCGCTCTTATCGTCAAGCGTCCACGCCGGAGCACGCCGGTTTTCCACCGTGACCGTCTTTTTCAGGATGATATTAGAGAAATCAACATCGGTTGCCACCCAGATCTCGTAGGCCATGGCGGTGGTCAGGGGTTTCCATTTGAATGTTATATCAGCGACCGAGTTGTCACTGATGAAAATGGGTATGAGGTCGTCCGGACGCGGCTCGTAGGGAGTGGGCGCCGCGAACAGCACCTCTCTGGGTGGTACGGCAGGTGCTAACGGCGCAGGCGCAGATGAGGAAGGAGAAGATGGTGTTGAAGGTGCAGAGGCAGGTGATGTGCCGTACTGCAGACCAGGCGCCAGACAATCGTTAAATGTCCATAGTCTGCCTGTACCTGCTGCAGAGTCATAGGGCCGGTTATCGATGGCCCACAGGTTGATGCCCGACGATATCTTGAGCCCGACGGGCTCACGTGTGAAAGCCACACCACCAGCAAGCCCGGCGTTAAGCAGGTCCCACTCGATGGTAGGTGGCATAAGCTCCTCAGGTGCTATTGTCCGGGATACCGCGGTAGCGGCGTTGCCATAGAGCGTGCTCCACTGGGCCAGTCCCCAATTGCCTGCGGCGGGCGCTCCCATGAAATTCCAGGGCCCCGCCATCGAGACCAGACAGTAGATATCGCTGGAAGGATCATCGGTGGCAGCATAGATGATGAAGGCATTGCGCAGCCTGTAGTCCACGATGGCGTGTATATCTCCTGTAGCAGGAAGGGTCGAGGTAACATTGAAAGATGAGCCTCCGTCGGCAGAAAAGGCGACGCGGTTATCGGCAGCGTTGCCGCCGGCTACCACCAGACCAGTGGGGGCGGCGAAGATGGTATGCGCTGATGTGAGCGTCGTGGAAACCTGCTGCGACCAGATGGGTATGAGGGAGCTGACGTTGCCCTTGCGTACCATGCCGTTGCTGCCGATCACGAANNGACTGCCTGAGGTCGTCGGTATTCCGTGCAGCCGCAAATATAACTCCGTCGTTGCTGTAGTTATTGGTGCGCAGGATGATATCGTTGGAAGCCGCCGGATAGCACAGCACCCGCTCCCATGATTTCCCCGAGGCCTGTGCCGAAGACTTCCAGATGCTGTCCAGCCCGGCGCCGGCCGTGTTGATCGAAGCCAGGTAAACCGTGCCGGAATCGATGGTAATGGCAACGTCGGAGAGGAAGCTGATCTGCGTGTCGATCAGGCTGACCTGGTTCCAGTTACGCCCGTTGTCGAGGCTGACGGATAGTGCTGATTCATCCAGCGCCGTGCCTGATGTGAGTGCAGAAGGCCAGGCTCCCGGGCTGTTTAAGATCGCCGAGCCGGTACCGCAGTAAGCACGGCTGCCGTCCGGCGCCCAGGCGACACGTGCATTGCCATAGCCGGATGTGCCGGCGCCGGTGGGAGATTTTTCCGAGTGGTACCAGCAGGTGGCAGGACAGGTCATGGGCGCATCGGTGTACCAGGTAAGGACGGAGGCCTGAGACGGGTTGCCCGTCACCTCGCCTGCCAGCAGCTTGCCGTTGATATATGTACCGAAAAACGCGATGCTCGAGATGCGCCGGCTGGATTGAGCGGCCATGAGCTGGAAGACCATGCTGTTATCCACCCTGAAGATGCCGGCGCTCCCTCCTGATGCGTCGATGCTGATATAGCAGCGGGAGAATGAGGGCGACTGGCCTGAGAAGTCGGCGGGCAGCTCCAGATCGCCGCCGATAACCTGTCCGGCTTTGGCCGAGGTGCCGGTACCCGAGGTTGTGATCTCCGGCGGGCCGCCGCTGTAAATAGCCGACCAGTTGGTGGTGTTGCTGCTGAGGTCGCGTACGCCCACGTTGAAGAAGGTGCCCGCAGCAGTCGAATAGATCACGGCAATGGAGGCATCCGACCGGTAGGAAGGGGAGAACCTGGCCGCAAGCACTTCACCGGCAAGTCCCTGGTCAGCCCAGTTGCCGCCGATACCGGTGGCTTTGTAAACATATAAACTTCCGGCACCGCCCGACCTGGTCCCGGCGGCGATGTCGTAGTTTCCATAGTTGGGAGATATCGAGATAGAGCTGATGTTAGCGCCTCCGGGGAAATTCGTATTGCCCCAGCTCTGGCCGCCATCGGCCGAGACGAAAATAGCACCCGGCAGCCCACCTGCAGAGGTCACCATAGCCATAAAGCGGGGATTGTCAGGTGCGACCGCCGCCTGCCAGGCCGGCAGGACAGCCCCAGCAGCGATCAGGGCGTTGGTCAGATCGTTCCAGCCCGCTCCGCCGTCGTCGGAGCGGTAGGCCTTTCCTCCGGCGGTATCGATGGCCAGAAGCGTGCGCCCATCGGCCGCTACAACAAGATCGCTGATCTCGGAGGGACTGGCGATGACGCTGAAGGCAGTGCCCGGGGTATCTACCATGCTCCACGAGAGCGTTGCCGCCTGAAGGGTTTGTGGGAGAGCGAAAGCAGGCAACATTGCCAGCAAGAGGCTCAGCACCAGGATGCAAAGTGGGAAGAAGAAGCCTGCTTTTTTCGGCATCATATTAATACTATAACGCAAAATAGGCCGCGCAGTTTAACCGGGTCAGGCAGGTAGCTGGTCGGGAGGGATGATCTGTGAGGCCGGTATATCAAGCTCGGGCATCCCATCGGTATAGTGGGAGGCAGGAGGCTTGAGCGGCTGTTTGGGGCCATAGCTTATCTCTTCGCTGACGGTATCGATCAGACTATACACAATTTCCGTCGAGCCCTTGTGTATCCCCTTGTGGCCCACAGGTAGCTTGCAGGTATGCAGCTCCCATTCATTGTATTTCTCCCGCACCCAGGTTACCGTGCGTCCACCGGCCAGCGCCGCGGTCTTTTTATCTCCCGGTATAACCTCAATCGGCTTGATATTGGTGTTCCGCCAGTGGCTGACCACCGTGCGCAGCAGCTTCTTGGTGGTGTTGCCGCATTCCTCAACCTGTTGTGCCGGGCTTGCTGTGGCCTCAGTCCCGGCCCCCTCGACGATATCGGGGGCGGGAAGGCTCTTTTTATCCACCACGGTCTCTATTTCCGGCACCTCGGAGGTTGCGGAGGGAAGCTCGTGCCCGCCGGATAGCTCCTCCTCGTATTTCTCCAGGAGCTCACCGAATTTTTCCATGAGCTGCTCACGTGTGGAAGGCGGCGATTTTTTCAGCCCGTCGCCTATCATGACGACTGTTGTCTGCGGTGGTGGAACAGCCGCAGGCTGGGGTGGTGGTGCGAAGGGAGGGTAGTTGGGGTACACCGGTGGTGGAGGCGGGGGAGGCATGTAGGAAGTCGGCTGGTAGGGGAAGGGTTGTGGCTGTGGTTCTCTGCGCTTGACTAACGAATATATTCCCCAGACAATGCCGGCGATGACAAGGATGGTGAGCGGTATCGTAATCGCAGGGATGGTATAATCGGGATCCCATTTTACCGTGATCGTTTCAGGCCCTTCCACCACCTTGCTTCCCGAGGGCAACTGGGCGCGGTATTTCCCGCCGAAAAAACCCAGAATGCCCGGCATGGCCACTTCATTGGAGACGACATTCCATGAAGCGGTGGAGCCAGCCTTCTGCCAGCCGCCGCCCTTGATGTCGCCGTACTCCGAGATTATGTTGATACGATAGTAAAGATCGTAGGTGGCCAGGTATTTGCCCGACTGCGTGACCGTTACGTTGAGGCTGGTGGACTTGATCTTGTCGTTGCTGGGAGTGAGCCAGTAGGCAAATCTGTATTGCGAGTCGGCGTCCTTTTCGATCTCCTCCGAGGCCGTTATCGTCAGAGGTATCCCCTCGCGGTACCAGCCCGACCCCGAGAGGGAGGCGATGCCCGCCGGGTCGCTTTTAACGTCGATATAATATTCCGGGTAGTAGGTGAACTGCACCTGGCTGACACCCTGGCGGACGCTGACCGAGGACGTCTCTGCCTTGTAGCGGACATCGGTCCGCCCAGGGCTTGTGACTGTGGGGTCGACCGAGATATTGGTTATCACATCGGGATCCAGCCTGGTGAGCTTGAGCGATTCTCCACCCCGCAGTGTGCCTTTGAGGGAATTGTCCACATAAACGCGGGTCTGTCCCTCCGCCAGCCCCGACGAAATCATGACGAAGACATCATAGTAGCCCTTTTCCACCAGCAGTGAAAAGGTCTGCTGTGCAGTGGAAGCCCCTGCGGTGGCGGTGATGGTGAAGCTATAATAGCCGGCGGTGCCCTGGGAAGGTGTGCCGCTGATGATCCCCGCATTGAACATGAGACCGGAAGGCAGGGTGCCGCCGCTCAGACTGTAGGTTATCGTGCCCGTGCCGCCGGTGGCGGCGATATTCACTGAGTAGGGCTGGCCGACTGTGGCAGTGGGCAGGCTGGTGGTGCTGAAAGTGATGGCAGGAGCAGTGATGGTAAGTGTATAGGGTTGCGTGGCGCTGCCTGTGGTGGAGTCAGTCACCTCCAGGGTGAAAGAATATGTGCCTGCTGTGGTAGGAGTGCCTGTAATCATGTTGCCGGATAGATACAGGCCGGGAGGAAGCGCACCACCGGTAAGCGTCCATGTAAAGGGCGCTGTGCCTGTGGCTGAAAGCATGGCAGTATAACTGCTGTTGACCTGGCCATTGGGGAGTGTTGTGGTGGTTATGGTCGGGGCTGCTGTAGCCTGTCCCGGCAGGGCGGCTATGCTGAGGCACAATAATAACATTATCGCTGTCAGCTTTACAGCGATGTTTGCCTTTGACACTTTACCAGATATCACTTAAATATACCGGATCAGTCCCTAAACCTGATCTTTACTTATTTTGTATTATAATGACAATTCGACTCGTTGTCGATTATGAAGAATTGATTGCAGGTAAATCCTTGATAGCCATGGAAGGATGGACTGCGCTGACGGCCTTTTATCTCCCCTCCTTGAACTCTCCCAGCCACCTGACCTGTGGCTTATGCACTTTAACCGAATTAAAAAACCGCTCATCGGCGGTCCATAACTCGCATCCCATAATATCGGCCAGTGCCAGATAGTGAGTGTCATAGACGGCCGGCATTTGCAGCTCCTGTGCCAGCTCCAGGGCTCGCAGGTGGATCTGCGGGCTTTCCCTGACCTCGATACCCATGTTTAAGAACCCGGCCAGCAAATGCACTGCCTGAGATGATGAGATGTCCCCTTTCAGCATCCGGCGATGCAGGACATTGGTTGCTTCAATGAGCAGGAGACATGGTGCTGCCGGTCTGGTCTCTGTAGCAGCCCATTCACCGGCTATCGCTAATGCCCTGTCAGTATAAGGCTCGTTCAGTATCCATTTTATCGCCAGGCTGGCATCTACCACCACATAGCCGTTCATGACTGCTTTATCCTCTCCTCCCGTGCCTGGCGAATCAGCTCTGTTGACTCATCAGACAGCCTGCGCCTTCCGAAAATCGACTTTTGAAGTGCCCTTACCTTTTCTACCGTCCCACGGTTAAACGTGCCGGCAGCGAGCACTTTGATATTTTCCTTCTCAAGTTGCCTCTCTATGGCTGAAAGGGAGTACTGGCGCATGGTGATGCCCCTGCGGGCGGCAGCGATCTTGAGGCGCATGCGCAGATCGGGAGTCATATCAAGGGTAAACCTGGTTTTATCTTTCATTTGAATTACCTCGTCTATGAGTGGATTATACTGCAATATGCACAATACTGCAAAATCACCGCATGTTAATCGTTCTTATATCCCACCGGGAAGGTCGCGGTCTATAGAAAGCAGCCTAAACGCAGATAAATCAGGATTTGA
>DFZI01000017.1:20544-23566 GCA_002383665.1 Dehalococcoidia bacterium UBA4060 | reverse complement strand
GACCAGAAAACACGACTTCAAGTCCCACATTATAGAAGAATACTATATCACCGAGGAACCTTTTTACCTGCCCCTGAAGGACGAGGTGGCTCTCTTCGAGGCTGCCTATGCCGAGAAAATCCCTGTACTGCTTAAAGGCCCTACCGGCTGCGGCAAGACACGCTTCCTCGAGTACATGACATACCGCCTGGGCCAGAAAGGGAAGGCTGTCCATACGTCGTCAGGCAACCATAGAGGTATACCGCTTATTACGATCGCTTGCCATGAAGACCTGACAGCCAGCGACCTGGTGGGGAAATACCTTCTGGAAGGCGATGCCACCAGGTGGGTGGATGGGCCTCTGACAAGGGCTGTAAAAAGCGGCGGCATCTGCTATCTGGACGAGGTAGTGGAAGCCCGCAAGGATACCATCGTTTTGATCCACCCTCTGGCCGACCACAGGCGTTCCCTCTATATTGAGAAAAAGGGTGAGATGCTGGAGGCCAGCGACAATTTTATGCTGGTCATCTCCTATAATCCCGGATACCAGAGCATTCTCAAAAACCTCAAGCATAGCACCCGCCAGCGTTTCATCGCCATAGAGTTCACACACCCGCCGCGCAATATAGAGACAAAGATCATCCAGCACGAGGCCGACATCAGCCCCGATATCGCCGGCAGGTTAGCCCTGCTGGGAGAGAAGATACGTAACATCAAGGAACAGGACCTCTCCGAGGTCGTCAGCACCCGCCTGCTTATCTATGCCGCCAGGCTGATCAAGGAAGGCATACCCGCCCGACGTGCCTGTGAGGTAGCCGCTGTATGGTCGATAACCGATGACCATGAAGTACAAAGATCGCTTGAGGAAGTCGTTACAGCTATATTTGAGTAACTGATGCTTCCTGGAAAAGCATGGACAATTTTATCAGCAGGCAGCCTGTTAGCAACAAAGCAGAAGATAAATATCACGGCATAGAGTTGGCAACCATTGAGCCCATCCTGATAGTCTACTGTCAGGCCCTGACCGGCAGGTATGTGCACATTACAGCCAGCAAACTGCCTCTGACCCATTACCGCAATAACTGGTGGACACAGCTCGTCTCGGGCACACCCCCGCAAGACAATGTCAGCATCTCTCTGCCCGCTGATTTCATGCAATATCCCAGCTATGATGAGAATTTCGATTGGTACAAGGCTGCTGCCACACAGCAGGTGGGCCACGTCGAGTTCGGCTCCTTCGATTTCGATTTTGAAAAGGAATCTACCCTGTTTGAAAACCTGCGCTACCGGATCAGGGGTGAAGAGGTACAGGGAGAATCGTCCTTTGCCAAGTATTTTTCACTCTTCACTAACCGGTCGCTGGCAGCCCGTGTCTTCGTGGCCATGGAAAACACACGCATCAACTACCTGGTTAAACTCCATTACCCTGGCATCAGGCAGGCATATCAACGCATGCAGGGAAAAATATTGCTCGCCTTGCAGGCTGCACCCGGCATGACACTGAAGCATGCCTTCTGCTTACTGCTGGAGGGGATAGAGTTAGGTTCGATACCCGCTGCCTCGGTTGAGCCGGACGAATTGTATATGCCGCTGGAATCCGCAGCGGAGATCGTGAAAAAGCTGTGCAACCCGGCCACCACGGTGGAAGATGCCGCTGAGGCAGCCATCAGAGTTTACAATATCGCCCGGGATCTGCCCGATAACTGCATTTATGTTCATGCGAGTGACGGGCTGGATGAGCTCGCCTCCGACGATGGAGATCTGGCTGAGTTCACAGGCGATTTCAACGCGGGAGAGCTGAAGCTGGATTTGGGGAAAAGCGAGGGGCAGGGGAAGCGCACCACCATACCCATGACGGCCGAGGAACTGAAAAAACTGGCGGACATGAAAATTGCCCTGACCGATGTCTCGGACGCAGAGTCGCTTCCCTCAACCGGACTTTCCTCCGCCGACCTGCCCCGTGGCGTGCATATATACCAGTTCCCCACATCACTACAGGCATACCACAGCCGGCCGGGAGAGCTAGAACAGCCACTCACACAGGAGCCCGGCGAGAAGCGGTTCAACTATGATGAATGGGACTTCAGGGCCAGGAGCTATATGAACAACTGGTGCTGCGTACACGAAAAAATTATCGGCGAGGGGAGCAGCTACTTCTACGATAACACGCTGGAAACCCGCAGGCAGATGCTGTTGGAGATTAAAAAGCAGTTTGAAAAGCTGCCTGACGAGATGCTCTATAAAGCCCGGAACCTGGAGGATGGCGACGAGTTCGACCTCGACATGGTGATCAGCGAGATGATCGATAAAAAAGCCGGGCACACACCCAGCGGTAAGGTGTACTGGAAAAAACAGAAGATTCAGCGCGATGTAGCCGTCGTCTTTCTGCTCGACATGAGCGGCTCCACAGCCGACCTGATCAGGAAAGACCGCGGCCCCCTGCAATATGACGAAGCCATCAAGTACGATTTTATGAAATTCGTCATGCAGCAGCACCGCCGCATTATCGATGTAGAGAAGGAGACTATTGTTCTGCTGTGCTCGGCTATAGAGATGCTGGGTGACACCTATGGGATCTACGGTTTCTCCGGGCATGGGCGCAGCAAGGTGCAGTTCCTGGTGATCAAAGACCTCAATGAACCTTTCTCTGAGAAGATCAAGCGCAGGGTCGACCAGATCGCACCGATCCACGGCACGCGCATGGGTCCTGCTATACGCCACGCCGTCACCAAGCTCGATGCCTGTGGCAACTCGCTCAAACTGCTTTTCCTCGTCAGCGATGGATACCCCCAGGATGCCATGTATGGTTGGGACGACGATGACAAGCAATACGCCATCAACGACACCAAGATGGCGCTGATCGAGGCGAGTAAAAAGAGTATTACACCGTTCTGCCTGACAGTTGACTCGTCAGGGACAGACTACCTGCACAACATGTGCCAGGACATAGGCTACGAGGTGCTGGAAGATATCGAGGCATTGCCCGAACGTCTGCCACTGTTGTATAGAAAATTGTCACAGTGACACAGGCCAGCGCCATAAC
>DFZI01000017.1:575-20528 GCA_002383665.1 Dehalococcoidia bacterium UBA4060 | reverse complement strand
CTCGGGGAGCCTCATCGCCCTCATAAATATAGCCACAATTGGTGCAATGCCATTTGACCTTGGCTTTCTTTTTGAACACTTCACCGTTTTTCATATTGGCAATAAGCTTCCGGTACCTTGCCTCATGGAACATTTCAACCTTGGAGATCTGCTCAAATGAAACAGCGATCTCTTCGAAACCTTCTTCCCTGGCTACTTTGCCAAAGTTGGCATAAATAGTCGTCCATTCCATTTTCTCGCCCGCGGCAGCAGCCTCCAGGTTGGACTGGGTATCCTTGATCATCCCTGCCGGATATGCGGCCACGATCTCGACATCACCACCCTCAAGGTATTTAAAAAAAACCTTGGCATGTTCCTTCTCATTTAAAGCGGTCTCATCGAAGATATTGGCGATCTGCTCGTACCCCTCCTTACGCGCCTGGCTTGCAAAATAAGTATACCGGTTCCTCGCCTGTGACTCACCGGCAAATGCTGCCAGCAAATTTTTCTCGGTCTTTGTTCCTTTGACTGATTTTGCCATCATCCATCCTCCTGATTTATATATTCAAACGAATTATATACCCACTACTAATACAAATATACGACTAATGTCACTTCCGCTCTATACTGAGTCTAACCGGCTTCGCCCGTCCTTACAGCATATTGATAAAGTCTGGCCACTGATCTCATGGTGACATCCAGGGCAGGATAGACCGGGAACCCTTCTTTTTCAAGATCTGCTTTCATCATCAGACAATATTTACGCTCATCGGCATCCTCGGAAAACGGGTCGAGTATAACACTGAAGAATACAGGCTTGCCCAGATTTGATCGCACTTCCGTAGCCCCTTTCAAGATTACATCGGTCAATATTTTCACATGGGCCCCCGACCTGTCCTAAACATACGCCTGATATAGCGGAACTGGTCAAATTGTACAACAAGCGTGTCTATATTCTTATCCTCTGCAATGGTATTAATAATATCTCCCAGGTTCCCACCGTTTTCCCGCACCTTGTAATAAACAGGCCAGGCGTCAAGCGGGTTACCGATGCTGGTGCCGGCTACAGGCACCAACTACCGGAGTTTGGCTATCGTTTCATCCGAAAACTTAGGCATCACCAGCCCCTCATCCGCACACAGGTCGGTCTGGATAACGCTGAACCCACCCGAGTTGCTGATCAAGCCCACCCTTTTGCCCCGCGGCAGCAGGGAATGGCTGAACGCCATCACTGTATTGACCAGATCATCGAAACTGGTCACCTGGGTCACCCCACACTGTTTAAACAGAGACCGCCAGACCTGTGGAGTCCCCGTCATCTGGCCGGTATGTGATCTGGCAACCCTGTTACCGTTATCGGTCAACCCCCCTTTGATAGCCACTACAGGTTTTTTAGCCGTAGCATATTCGAGGGCTGCGCGCAGACGTTTCCCATCTCTGCTGCCCTCTATATAAATAGCAATAACGCTGGTCTTCGGGTCATCAGCCATATACTCCAAAAAATCCGGGCAATCAAGGTCGATTGCATTACCATAACTTACCACCTTGCTGAAGCGCAGGTTCTTGATCCTTCCATAGTATGAAAATGACTCCGCCACACTGCCGCTTTGTGCTATCACGCCGACGTTACCTGGCTCCTGCGATGATTCCGGGATTATAGCCAGGCCTGATTCCGGGCAATAAATGCCGAAGCAGTTAGGGCCGATCAGTCTGATCCTGCCGGCGGCAATCTCCCTCAGCCGGCTTTCAAGCTCAATACCCTCCTTGAGGCCCGTCTCCGAAAATCCTGCGCTATAAATATGTGCGGCCTTTACGCCCTTTTTAATGCAATCATTGATAAAACACCCGGCACCACCGCAGCATTGACGCTTAAAATTGCGTAATCGACCGGCTCCGGCACATCGAGTATGCCGGGATAGCATTTTCTGCCAAATATCTCAGTGTACTTGGGATTCACCGGGTACAGCCTGTCTTTGATGTTAGTCGTTATATGCGCCAGTGTGGCAATATCCGAGGTAGGAGAGGCACCGATAATAGCCAGGTTTCGAGGGTGGAAAATATCATCCATTTCTTGATAGCGGCTTCTATCCATGTTTAGATCTCCTTCATCCAACTTGATGCCGTAAACAGGCCTGCTGCATAGTATGATCTCTTATCCGAAACGAAACTGCCCTGCTGAACATGCAGAAATTTAATTAAAGCAGTGTAACATTATATAATATTTAGAAAAATTAAGATGAACTTGCCTCTGCCAGTTCAGGCAGGTCGTTTAATGTCGATTAAACATGATAATATGAATGGAAAAACTATGAATTATACCGCACACACTATTACCAGGACATTGATTACGTTGCTTTTTATGGTAACGGCGGCACTTACAGCCTCATGCACAGCATCACAATCCACGGAGCAGGCTAACAAAAGCCCACAGATCACCGAGACATTAAAAGTTATCGATATAGTGGGAAAACGTGAATGGAAGCCCTCTGAAGAGAGCTCTCTTATCTGTGCTATGGAAGGCTCAGAGGAAAACGGCCTTACATATGTATGGTCAGCGGAGAAAGGCAGCATCGAAGGCGAAGGCAAGACCGTGTCATGGACGGCCCCCGATACGCTGGGAGATTACAGCGTCACGGTTAAAGTGATCAGCAACAGGGGTGAAGAAGTCACTTATAACAAGAAGTTTAAGGTAACTGATGACCCTTACCATAATAAGACTGCAGATAAAACCATATACTTAAACCTGTCCCTGACTTCCAGTGATACCGTGAGCGTACAAAGCCGGTTGCGCTCATACACGACCGCCGAGATACAGTGCGTCGTTGAAGGCACCGACCCGGCAGACCTTACTTATACATGGGCCTCCCCGTCCGGCAGGCTCCTGGGAGACGGCATAACTGAGGGTAAGTCGAGCAGAGCCGGATGGATTGCTCCCGGCCAGGCAGGATCATATACGGTGAGTGTCGTGGTTACCGATAAAGAAGGCAGGCAGACTAAAGGTGAGGTAGTTATAGAAGTACTTTGCTGCCGGGACCCGTAGCCTCTACTACAAGTTGAAAGGAATTTGAAAATGAAGTTATACAGAATTGTTTTTATCGTCACAGCAATGGCAGTCGCAACTGCGGTGCTATCCTGTTCAAGCCCGGCACCCAGGCCAAACCGCCCTCCTGTAATATCACAGATCGCCGGCTCCACCGACTGGTCTCCGGGCACCGAAGACCAGGTGGCATGCCTGGCATCCGATCCTGACGGAGATGAGCTCACATACAGGTGGACGGCTGACAACGGCACCATCAGGGGCGAGGGCGACAAAATAACCTGGGTAGCTCCTGATAAGATGGGAAAATACAATATAACCGTCACGGTCACGGACAGCAAAGGATTGGAGACCTCGGTGACCAAGGAGGTCAGGGTAAGTATGAACGCCGACGGCACGATAACTCCGGATGCGCCGGTGGTGCTTAACCTGACCTTGCCCTCACAGGAAGTTGTCACTGCTGCCAAAAGGATCCGGATCTGGACTTCTTCGCCGGTTGAATGCCGGGTTGAAGGCGCCGAGGGCAAAAAACTGATATATAAATGGACCACCTCTGCCGGCAAACTTCAGGCCAAGGGGCTTGACGACGGCACTGCCAGCATAGTTACCTGGATTGCCCCTGGCGCAGGAGGCGATTACACGCTTGACGTGATAGTTGCGGACGAGAGTGGGAACGAGGCAAAGGGAAGGGTCAACTTCAATGTATTCTGCTGCGGCAACTGATGTACCCGGGAACTAAATTGAATGATATCCTATATGCAATCCTGTGCCAGCAGCAGATAGCCTTGGCATTTTCACCCGTCAGGAATCGAGCTAATCACGAAGTGAGCAGCTTAATCGAATAGTCTATTAACCTGTCAATGTACCTGTCCCCGCTCGGCTTGTGAAAGAAGTCAAAGCTGTTATCAGGATGCTTTGATAATGCCCGTAAAAAAGCGAAGTCAAACGCGTCTGAAAGAGTGTATGCTACGGCTTTAATGTCCTCATCACTCTTTCGTGGTATTGCTGCCCTGGCCAGAGGCATCAGCACCTCCATCACAAAGCGCTCCCTTACCGAATCCTTGAAATTCATAAACAGGTCATTTTGCAGCGATATCTTGACTACATTTGGATGGGCTGCATAGTAGTTCCCCAGGTGCTTGACCAGCAAACGTATTCTCTGTTCAGCGGGCAGTTCGATGTTGTCATTGAATTGAAACCACCATTGTAACCACCTGTCGGCCAGGCTGTATATGGCTTCGTTTACCAGGTTATCCTTGCTGCCAAAATAATAATGGGGTGAGCCATCACTTACGCCAGCAGCCCGGGCGATATCACGAATTTGCAGCTGTGAAAATCCATCGGCTTTGTCCAGCAAACTTACAGCAGCTTCCAGGATAGCCTCTCTTGTTAAAATATAAACTCAGGGAGGTAGTATGAAGAGACCACTTAAAATTGTTCTGGCGGCGCTGGTAGCACTCATCCTGGGTAGTGGCATCGGGGTAGGCTCTGCCATAGCAGGGTATGAGACTATAATGGGGATGCAGAGCGTAACCAACGGAGCCTGGCAGACCAATCTTGACGTGGGTAGTAGCGAAGCCAACCCTTATGTCAGGGCATGGGTAGCCGTTCACGGCCTGTTAGCTCTTAACCAGTCCGAGACCATTTACTGCAATGCCTATACGGACGAAAGCGGTAAGCCATTCGATGGAAACAGTGTGTACCGCATTGAGGGCAAGGCACCTGATGCAAGATGGTGGAGCATAACGGTATACGGCGAGGACGATTTCCTCATTCCGAATCCGCTCAATCGTTACTCCTACAGCGGAAACACCGTTACTTATGATAAGGACGGCAAATTCACCATATACCTGTCCAGGTCTGAGAAACCGGGCAACTGGATACCGCTGGGAGACCAGAAGAAATTCAACCTGTCACTACGATTGTATAATCCCGGGGAATCAATTCGTAATAATTTTGCTGGATGCGACCTGCCCCGCATCATTCGGGAGGATAGCAAATGAAGAAGTGGATATTATGGACAGGGGTGGCAACTCTGGTGATCGCAATCATAATTCATTTTGTCACCCTGACTCTTATACCCTACTTTGCTATGAGCAAAACAATAAACCAGTATACTGTAAACACACTTCTGAGGGGGCAAAGGGTGAGTGCCGAGGAGAACCGCCAGGTTGTCAGGCCCAGTCCCGAACTGGTATACACTATAGTATCTTATGATGTGAGCCAGGAGCCGATCAGGTTAAAGTCCAAGGTTCCCACTGATGTTTACTGGTCCGTCTCTATGTTCCAGGAAAACAGCGATAATTTCTTCGTGATGAATGACAGGCAGGTAAAATCAAACCCGATGGAGCTTGTGCTTGCCAAAGCGGGCACCAATGTCCCTGATGCAGGCAACGCACAGGTTGTTTTCTCACCCACCAATCGCGGTATATTGCTGATCCGCCACCTGCTTGAGAGCGATGACAAATACAAGGAACTGCAAAGCATCCAGAAAGAGTCTGCTCTCAAAATAGGCTCCGCACCGTTTTCAGCAACGGTCGAAATGGCAGAGTATACCAACCAGGATTATGGATTCAGCATCAAATATCCCAAGGAGTGGAAGGAGAATCCTGTATCCGGCAAGCAGGTATTCGCTGCTGCTGCCGCAGCCAAGATTCCTGTTATAATCATCTCAGTGCGCGATGAGGCCTCGTTTGCCGATGCCGTGCACGGCGCGCTGACCGACACAGGCAACACAGAAATCAGCATGGGCCCTGAAAAAGAGGTTAAGCTGTCTGATGGTACACCTGCCCGGCAGGCTGCCTTGCAGTTCAAGCTCAAGACAGGCTATAAGGCCGATGCCCTTGGGCAGGGCGTGCAAAAGGATGGCAAATGGATCCTGGGCACCATAACCACGGTCTCCCTGGTTGCTCCTTACGATGAAGCCCAGTATTCAGCGATATTGCAGTCGTTGCAGTTCAAGAAATAAATCGGGATAAAAACATCAAGGCGGTGTGCAGCTTAAAAGCCGTTCGCCGCCTTTCCTTTCTACATATTACGGCGGTATTTGCCCCCCACCTGGTACAGGGCACCCGTAATCTGACCCAGCGAAGCATAGCGGGCAGTCTCCATCAACTGCTCAAATATATTCCCACCGGCTTGTGCAACCTGCTTCAGCTTGGTTAATGATCTGGCTGCCTGGTTCGCATTCCTTTTCTGAAAATCATGCAAATTATCGATCTGCTCCTGTTTCTCCTGTGGTGTGGAACGGCTGAGCGGTATCTCCTGCGGGATCAGGTCCTCAGCATTGGGATTGATATAGGTATTAACTCCTATGATGGGCAGTTCGCCCGAGTGCTTGCGCTGCTCGTAAAGCAGTGACTCATCCTGTATCTTGCCTCGCTGGTACTGTAGCTCCATAGCCCCCAGTACTCCACCGCGCTTGGATATCCTCTCAAACTCATCCAGTACCGCTTCCTCAACCAGGTCGGTAAGCTGTTCCACGATATATGACCCCTGCCAGACATTCTCGTTCTTAGTCAGGCCGAACTCCCTGGTAATTATCATTTGTATGGCCATGGCCCGCCTGACGGATTCTTCCGTGGGCGTGGTAATGGCTTCATCGTAGGAGTTGGTATGTAGCGAATTACAGTTGTCATAAAATGCCAGCAATGCCTGCAATGTGGTGCGGATGTCGTTGAACTGTATCTCCTGTGCATGCAGTGACCTGCCGGAGGTCTGTATGTGGTACTTAAGCTGCTGGCTGCGTTCATTTCCACCGTACTTTTCCTTCATGGCAATGGCCCATATCCTGCGCGCCACCCGTCCGATCACCGTGTATTCGGCATCCATGCCGTTGGAGAAGAAAAACGAGAGATTGGGTGCGAAGGAATCGATGGGGAATCCCCGCTGCAGATAATATTCCACATAAGTAAATCCATTGGCCAGCGTAAACGCCAGTTGTGTAATGGGATTGGCTCCGGCCTCAGCAATATGGTATCCCGAGATTGAAACCGAGTAGTAGTTGCGCACGTTATTTTGAATGAAATACTCCTGGATATCGCCCATCATTTTGAGGGCAAATCCGATAGAAAATATGCAGGAATTCTGGCCCTGATCTTCCTTGAGGATGTCAGCCTGCACTGTGCCTCTGACAGTGGAAAGTGTCCTTGCTTTAATTTCTTCGTGCTCTTTTGGTGTCGGCACCCTCCCACGCTCTTCAACAAACCGGTCCACCTGCTGATCGATGGCACAGTTGAAGAAAAAGGCCAGCATAACAGGGGCTGGCCCGTTGATGGTCATCGATACGGAAGTATCGGGCGCACACAGGTCGAAATCCTTATACAGTTTTTTTATATCATCCAGTGTACAGATTGAAACTCCCGACTCGCCTATTTTACCGAAGATATCCGGCCTTTCCTGCGGGTCTTCACCGAACAGTGTGACGGCATCAAACGCAGTAGAAAGCCTCTTAGCCTGGTCCCCGGCCGACAGGTAATGAAAGCGGGCATTGGTCCTCACAGGCCCACCCTCACCGGCAAATTGCCGCTTGGGATCTTCACCCTGCCGTCGGAACGGGAATGAGCCGGCTGTATAGGGGAATCTGCCGGGGACGTTTTCCAGCATCAGGTATTCCAGCCTGTCTCCATCATCCTTAAATGGCGGTATGATCACACGTGGAATGCGTGTGCCGGCCAGGGTCTCCTCCGTCAGTTGAATATGATATTCTTGGCCGCGCACCCTGTAGTGGAAGATATCACCGCTGTAGGCCTTGCTCAGACTTTCCCAGCCGTCAAGCAGTTTACGGGCAGACGGGAGTTGATTTTTGCTCAATTCCTTCACACGCTTCTCGACTGCCTTTGATAAGCCTTCCTCTTGCAGTTCAGCACGGGCAGCATTCAAATGCTGCAACCTGCGTGCTATCTCTGACTGGTCCCGCACCATCTTTTTGTAACTGCGCACCGCCACGGCAATCTCTCTCAGATATTGGATGCGGTCCGGATGTATGATGTAGCTTATCGGGGTGATCCTGGCTATCCTTTCCGGTGGTATGCCACAAATAAATTTCTGTGCCCGTTTTCCCTCAATAAGCTTGATCAGGCCGGCGTAGAGCCCATTCACACCCTCATCGTTAAAACGCGAGGCCATGGTGCCATAAACAGGCAGATCTTCCAGTTTGCGGTCAAACCAATTATGTATGCGGCGCAGTTGCATACGCACGTCACGCAATGCATCTTCAGAGCCTTTACGATCGAATTTATTCAGGACAATAATGTCGGCATAGTCCAGCATATCTATCTTTTCCAGTTGTGTCGGGGCGCCATACTCCGAGGTCATCACATACAGAGAGATATTCGAGATATCGACCGCGGCGGTATCGCCCTGTCCGATGCCTGCGGTCTCAACCAGAACCAGATCATATCCTGCAGCCTTTACAATATTGATTGCATCCCTGATAACCGCCGGCAGCTCCGTTTTCGAGCCACGAGTGGCAAGTGACCTCATATATATGCCATCACCATAAACATAATTCATGCGAATGCGATCACCCAGCAACGCACCACCTGTCCTCCGCTTGGAAGGGTCAGCTGAGAGTATTGCCACCTTTTTATCCGGATTATCGTGTCGGAAGCGCAATACAAGCTCATCCAATAGTGAACTTTTACCGGCACCGCCGGTGCCTGTAAAGCCGATAACCGGAGCTTTGCTGCCGACTGCCATCTTTTCAATCGCCTTTGAATACTTTGGCCAGGGGGCCACACCCATCTCAGCCAGGGTTATCATGCGGGCCGGATAAACGGCATCCTTTTTCTTCAGGTCTGCCGGCTCGGGCACCTTCGCTCCCCGGTTGGCCTTATCACGTTGCGTACGTATATTGATGGTGTGATAATCGCTTCGTTTGAGCAGGTCATTAATCATACCTGTTAAGCCCATTTTTCTGCCATCTTCAGGATCGTAGATACGCTCAATGCCATATGCCTGGAGCTCCTTAATTTCATTCGGCCTGATCACCCCACCCCCTCCACCAAAAATCTTCACATGCCCCGCTCCTCTTTCCATTAGCATATCCCGCATGTATTTAAAGAACTCCATATGACCGCCCTGGTATGAAGAGACGGCCACCGCCTGTACGTCTTCCTGGATGGCAGATTCCACTATCTCGGCCGCAGACCGGTTATGCCCGAGATGGATCACCTCAGCTCCGCCGGCCTGGATCAGCCTGCGCATAATGTTGATAGCCGCGTCATGCCCATCAAAAAGTGCTGTAGCGGTTACCACCCTTATACTGTGCTTTAACTCATGTCCACCAGTTTCATTTGCACTCATTTTTACCTCTCATGATCAAGGTATTTTCCGTATACATTAAACGGCATTATTGTATATGTTTTTGATTGCTTAGTAAATCAACTTATATACAAAATATGCCTTGCCGGTTAAAACAAAGCATGCCTTGGTAGCCAGGGCCTGCTTTACTAATTTCAAATCAAGGAGATGTTGAGGCTTATTTCATCCTGGGCAGACCAAGGCCGTACCAGGCGATGATATTGCGCTGGATTTCGTTGGTGCCCATTGACACGATGGGAACGAAGCAGGTCATATAGGTCGATGCAAAATCGCCACGCAGCTTGGCCCACTTGGAAAACTTGACCTGGCCGAAAGGCCCCAGCAGATCGGTGGCGACATGGGCCATCTTTTCCATTAGCTCACTGGCAAATACCTTCACGGCGGCAGCGTCCATCAGCCCCATCTCATTCCTGCTCTGCTGGTCGGCGATGCGTATGGCCAGGGTGCGGACAGCCTCAAGGCCAATAGCCAGGTCGGCAAGACGGTTCCTGACAATAGGATCATTGGAAAGAGGCACACCATTATATTTCGTTTCATTACAATATGCCGCCAGGTGCTCTATGGCGCTCAGCAGACCATAGACCAGACCCATATTAGACCTTTCAAATCCAGCCAGAACGTTGACGACTGCCCATCCATCTCCCTCCTTACCAACGATCTGGTTAGCCGGTATGTGCACGTCATCCAGGTAAACCTCGTTATAGATATGGGAGCCATCCATATAGGGGATTCCCTTGACTGTAATGCCCGGAGTTTTCATATCGCAGAGCATAAAGGTGAGGTTCTTGTGCTTGGGAGCCTGGGGATCGGTCCTGTAGACGCCGAATGCCCAATCGGCCCGGTGTGCGCCGGTGTTCCAGGTTTTCTGCCCGTTGACAATATATTCATCACCTTTCCTGATGGCTGTAGTAGTCAGGGCTGCAAGGTCTGATCCTGCATTGGGCTCACTCCAGAGCTCACACCACATGGTTTCACCGGAGGCTATACCGGGAAGGAACTTTCTCTTGATTTCATCATTGGCTGCAGCAAGCAGAGTAGGGGCAAGCATGGCGACGCCGAACTCATCGACGCCAGGCAAGGCATAGTAACCTACTGCCTCGCTAAAGATCACCTTATCCATCATGTCCCCTTTCCCGCCATACTCCGCAGGCCATCCGAAAGTCAGCCAGCCTTTTTTACCGAACTCCCTGGCACAATAGAGGTGAAACTGCCAGCACTCGTCATCGTCATTTTTAGCTTCAATGCCAGTGTAGGTTGAAGGCTTTTTCTTTGCCAGATCCGCACAAAACGAGTAGATCTCTTTCTTAAGGGCTTCCTGTTTCGGTGTCAACCTGAAATCCATGATACATACTCCTTATTCAATGTTATCTCCTAACAATCCCCAAGCCAATATTAGCTTCTGATCATTTGAGGAGACCTTTCACCAGCCGCCTATTATATCATGATTTTTATTTCTTCAACTTTTACGGACACGTAAATAGTAACCAGTCCAATATATCCCCGCCCTTTTATATTATAATAAATAACATACATAAAACGATAGATTCCCGGGATGCGATAATTAAAATATGCAAAGAACCGTGGCTATTATTTTGTTGACCATACTGGCTGCTCTGTCATGTAGCCAGGCTGCCGGTGAGCCTCCGCCAACATCAGTAGTTGCACCTTCTTCTCCACCCGATCAGCCTGTAACGCCACCGGCGGGGCAGGAGAACTCAATAACGCCCTATATCATAAGCTTTGAAGCAACTCCCTATAAAGTCCAGGCTGGCAATCAGGTCAAATTGAGCTGGTCGGTGACCAATGCCGCTCACATCAGCATCGACCAGGGCATCGGAACTGTAAGCGCGGCGGGTTCCTACATAGTCATTCCTGAATCTTCCACCACCTATATTCTGACAGCTTCTAACAGCAAAGGTAGTTCAACTGCCAAAGTGCACGTAGAGGTCTCAGGCACCATACCCGAAAGTCCACCGGCCGCCTTCAATCTGCCCGAAATCGCCGTTTTTTCGGTTGAGCCAGCCAACATCATACCCGAACAGGAAGCAATCCTCTCCTGGGATATCCACAATGCCTATGACGTGATGATCGAGCCCGGCCTCCGGATTATACCCGTCAAAGGCATAGCCAGGGTCTCACCGACGTTCACCACTACCTATAAGCTGACCGCCACCAACGATGAGGGCACCATCCTGGCTGCCACCACGCTGACCGTTTCCGGAAAGCCCCCCGACGAGGAAACGCCTGTCATCAAATTCTTTAAAGCGGAACCCAATGTTATTAAGAAAGGCGGCTCGGCCGTGCTGAGCTGGAAAACCGTAGAAGCGTCATCGGTAACTATCGATAAGGGTGTTGGCATAGTTTCAGGTGAGGGAACTGCCGGCGTATCGCCTCAAGAAACTACTCTCTACACAATGATCGCCACCAATCCGCGCGGGGCGCAGTTCCAGACTGTGGTAGTCAATGTAAAATAAGCATCCGCTACATACGCCCGTAGTCACGCAGTTTCTCGAATCCCAGATTCAGCCTGCTAAAAATAGCTTTACGGCGTGCACGAAAGTTTCTCCTGGCCTGCCGCTGTCTGGCCCACTCATCGAATATGGCCAGCCTGAGATATCTTACCCGGCCATACCTGTCGGTAACCTTGCGTCTTTCCAGCGAGCCTCCCAGTTTGAGCAGTCCTATCTCCATAGCTGAATCGCGGCCCGGGTCACAGTCAACCCATTTACCCATCCAAACTTCACAATCAACATGATCGCGCATCTTTCCGAGTTCAGCCATGCGCTCAACATCTCTATCATTTTCATCGGCAAATTTCATCAGCGTGTCATCTGCCAGAATCTGGTAGACCCTGTAGCGGGCAGGAATGCCAGCACAACGCAACATCGCTACGAGTAAATTGGTCTTGCCGGAGCACATGCCCATGCCCTTTTTTAAAACCTGCGAGGCTTTCAGGTCCCAATCATCCAGCCCGTAGGGCAACTCTTTAACAAAGTTGAAAATGCGCTGGAATTTTTCCCGGCGGTTCCTGGCGTCTTTAATAAGGCGGGCTGTTTTTCTCCGTATCTGTGGGCTGCGATCAAAATCGCAGAGATCACTCGGCTGAAGATAGGATACTCGGTCAATCCCCATAGTCACATGCCTTTTATCTCAACTATTTTATTACGCCCGCTCAGCCCGCTGATAATCATCACTGTTGATTTGGGCACCTGGAGGTGAGCAGCTATCAATTTAATCACAGCTTCATTGGCTTTACCCTCCTGGGGAGGGACTTTGACACGAACAACATATTCATCACCTTGTTTGACAACCTCCTCTCTGGCCGAGTTGGGCATTACTCTAACTTTAATTTTCATTCAATAATTTCACTCCATAGCTCACCATAATTACCTTTGGTGGATGCTTTCAATAGCCTGCAGCCTATTTCCCGGGCAGGCCTTTGCAACCTTGCACTGGATATCGTATTGGTCAGAACCGCGGTGCTGCGTGCATATACCCTGATGTAATTGTCGGTGAGGCCCGAATATATGCCGGAACTGGCTCTGACCTCGTTTTCCCATAGAACAGCCCTCGTCTGCCCGGTGAACCTGCGGGCAAACCGCTCGGCACTGTCACCCGCAAGCTCAAGCATCCGCAGACTGCGCTGCCTCTTTAAACTCTCTTTGACCTGGCCGGGCATACCGGTTGCCGCTGTCCCCGGCCGCGGCGAATAGGAAAATACATGCAGCGCCGCAAACTCCATATCCCTGCAGAACTCGTAGCTTTCACGGAACTCGACGTCGCTTTCAGCGGGGAAACCTACCATCACATCCGTAGTAATGGATGCGTCGGATATTATACCACGTATCCGGTCAACGGATTCCCTGTACATATTTTTATCATAACGCCGCCGCATCCTCTCCAGGACTGCATCACTGCCACTCTGCAATGCCATATGGAAATGCCGGCATAGTCGACGGTCACGCCATAACTCAAGCAGCGGTAGGCTAATCTCTTGCGGTTGCAAAGAGGAAATGTGTAGCCGTTCCACCCTGGTCTCAGCCAGTATTTTCTCAATAAGCTGCTTCAACCCCTTTCCCCGGCTGCTGTAAGTCCCGATTTCGGTTCCCGTAAGTACCACCTCCCGGTAACCATCCATCACTCTCTCATTTATCTCACTGATAACCGTCTCCGCATCAACACTGTAAACATCACCGCGGACAAACGGCACGATGCAATATGAACAATAATTGCGGCATCCGTCCTGTATCTTGATAAAGCTGCGTACCCGTTCTCGATCCCTCTCAAATACCTCCCCTCCGCCTTTTTCACAACCGCACAATTGCCTCATCAAAATCTGCCCCGCCAGCATTTTTTCTTTATTATCGAGGACCATATCCGCACCGCATTGTCTTATATCATTACCGGCTCGCTCGGCATAGCAGCCCGTGACCACGATAAGAGCCTTCGGGTTGCCTTTGCGTAGCATCCTTACCAGATGACGGCCCTTGCTATCTGCTCCTCGGGTAACGGTGCAGGTATTGAGGATAAATGCATCAGCCTTATCCCCACCTGTGATGGCGAAGCCGGCTTTCTCCAATTGCCGTGCTATGCTCTCGGATTCCGCCTGGTTAAGCTTGCAGCCAAGCGTCTGAACTGATATTGTTGCTATTTTTGACATGGCCAGATCAAAGGGAATTATATTTGTTTGCTATTTGCTTGACAAAACCAACATATCACCTAAAATACATGTGCACCTAAGGCCACAGGCACTTTTTCATGGCAGAGGTCAAGCTTCACAGGGAGATTAAGCACAGGAGGAGAAGGCCATGACTACACAGAGCGCTTCGCCCCGTTACGCTATCAAGCAACCGCACAACCTTTCGCCGCGCATTCAGATGCTCAGGGACTATTATTTCCAGGGTATGGACCGTAAATGGAACAATGAGTTTGTGGGCTTTACCACTGGCACTCCCTGGGATATCCAGTACCAGGAAGGCAATTTCTATATAGTACCCGAGACTTATACCTTTTTTTCCACGTTCACAGGAGCTTTCCAGCAGACCTCGCACAAGGTAGCTCTGCCAGAAGGTTTCTGGGAATGGAGCCTGTCCGAACGCCATGCTTGGTTCACCAGAGAAGTCATGGTCTATTACCTGCCCCACGAGGTGCTGCCGGGAGATTTGATTGCCGGAGGACGTTTCAACATACAGACCTCCAAGTGCCTCACAAAACAGCAATATAAGGCCTATGCCCGCCAGGCCTACGGCAAGACAGGCATGAGACAGGCTGAGCTCTGGTTTCACAACCACGGCTACGGTAACGCCGGGGCCACCAGCGGGCACATTATCCCCGATTACCCGCGCGTTTTAAATGAAGGCTGGAAAGGCATACACGAGGAGCTGAACCGATATCTGTTCAAGCTTTCCAAGCGTGAGTACGAGGGTAAAAAGGGAGGACAACTTCGAGCCATGCTGGTGGCAGCAACTATGGCTCGTGACGTTGCCTTCGAATATAGCAAGGTCTGCAGCGAACTGGCGGAAAAAGAGTCAGATCCGGCCCGGCAAAACGAGCTTACTGCGATGGCTGATATGCTGCGGCGCATTCCATGGGAGCCTGCAACCAGTTTCTGGGAGGCGCTCCAATCACTCTGGTTGACCCACATGCTGGTAATGAGCGATGAGAACTATCCCGGGCCGGGAGTGTCTTTTGGCAGGGCCGACCAGTACCTGTATCCCTTCTGGAAAAAATCGATCGACGAGGGCATGGACCGTGATTTCGGCAAAGAGTTGCTCAAATGCTTCTGGATACACTGCAACTATGCCTATGACGCTATGATACGCACCAACGGCAACCAGGGCATAACCGCCGGATACGGCCAGCTTATCACGCTGGCGGGCATGGGCAAGGGTGGGGTGGATATGAGCAATGATCTAACTTATGCCATGCTGGAAGTAATAGACGAACTGACTCCCCTGCTGGAGCCCAAACCCAATGTCCGGCTTTTCCGCAACAGCCCCGACCGGCTTCTGGACAGGGTAGTTGACATGATCGCATCCAGCCAGGGATCCCCATTCCTGCTCAATTTCGATGAGCGCTCCATAGCTGGGCTGCTGCGTGAAGCAAGGATGGCCGGGGTGGAAGATAAAATAAATGCGGATAATGTATTCGACTATGCACCGGTGGGATGCCTGGAAAACACCATGTGCGGCAATGACCGTTCTGGCACCGTGGATATCAATCTCAACCTGCTCAAGGCTGTCGAGCTGGCCATGACCGGTGGCTATGACCTGCTTCCCTGGAAAGACCCCATGAGCGGCAAGGTGGAACCGGTGAAGCGTTGGGGCAAGGATACAGGAGATGCCGCTAAATTCAAGACATGGGATGAATTCTGGAATGCTTATATAATTCAGACCAAAGGCATCATCAGGAGGGCGGCCGACCTTTACGATTGGACCGATCGCGTCAGGGCTACGTTTTTCCGCAATCCCTACCTTTCCTGCCTGGTCAGAGGGTGCGGCGAGAAGGCTATGGATATTAACGAGGGGGGAGCCGAGCTTAACTTCGTTACCTTGGAAGCAGTTACCTTTGCCACCACTGTGGATTCGCTGCTCGCCATCAAATATCTCGTCTTCGACAAAAAAGAATGCAGTATGGCTGAGTTGATACAGGCCCTCAAAGACAACTGGGAGGGACATGAAGTCCTGCAGGCGAGGGCCATCAATAAGGCTCCCAAGTACGGCAGGGACGATGACCAGGCCGATGAGATGGGGCGTAAAGTGATGGAGGTCTGGTCGGAGGAAACCTGGAAGTACAGTACCTCGATGACAAAAAAGCAATACCGTCCAGGGATGCTGTCATGGAACTACTGGGTAGGAGACGGCTATGTGATGGCCGCCAGCGCTGACGGCCGTCCCAGGGGCAAATTCCTCTCCAATGCCATTTGCCCCTGCGCAGGAGCCGATATCAACGGTCCCACCGCCAATGTAAACTCGGTAGGCAAGGTGATGGGAGGCAAGGATATATCGGGCAGAGGTGACTGGGAAAGCTACCTGAGCATGCTACCGAATGGTGCCAGCCACACCATAACGTTCAGCCCTTCCCTGATTCGGGATCCAGAGCATAAAGCCAAGTTCAAGGCTTTCCTGCGCAGCTATGCTGAGAATGGAGGCAGTGCCCTGCAGATCAATATGGTCGATGCTGATATGCTGCGCGATGCCCAGAATAATCCCAATGCTTACCGTCATCTGCTGGTGCGCGTGACGGGCTACAACGCCTATTTTACCTCCATCGGTCGCGAGCTACAGAACGAGATCATCGCCCGCGAGAGCCACAGGATATAAACAGCTCCATGAAGACCAGTGAATCAGCCCTATCCGCCAATTCAGAACTGATGGCCCATTTCGTCAACCGATCTGACAGGGTACTCATCCTGCATCTGCAACGCCTTTCCACCGAGGACGGGCCGGGTATACGTACAACCATTTTTTTCAAAGGTTGCCCGCTTAAATGCGAGTGGTGCCACAACCCGGAAAGCATCTCGCCAAAACCGCAGGTGCATTGGCTTGAAACACGCTGCATCGGCTGCAGCCTGTGCATTGATGTCTGCCCTTCGGGAGCGCTGAAAAAAACTGATGACACACTGATAAGAGACAGGTCACTCTGTACTTCCTGCGGCAAATGCACACTTGAATGCCCATCTGGCGCACAGGAAATGCTGGGGCACGAGACCACGCTGGAGGAGCTCATGGCGGAGCTCATGAAAGACCGCATCTACTACGATAAATCGGGCGGTGGTGTCACCCTGTCGGGGGGAGAACCTCTCCTCCAACCCCTCCTTTCAGCCAGCCTGCTTAAAGCGCTGAAGGATAAGGGAATTCACACAGCCATAGATACATGCGGCATGTGCAGTCCGTCTGCTCTGGAAAGAGTGCTGCCCTATACGGACATGGTTTTATATGATATCAAAGAGATCGATCCGGAGCGGCACAGGCAATTTACGGGACAGTCTAATCACCTTATACTGCAAAACCTGTCGCTGGTACGCGACTATATGCAGACACATCCGGACAAGGTCCTCTGGATACGAACACCCCTGATCCCCGGAGCCACCGCCAATCACGGGACTATCGTGAAGATCGGTCAATATATACAGGATACCCTGGGTAAAACCTGCCAGCGCTGGGAGCTATGCGCCTTCAATAACCTCTGCCGCGATAAATACCGCAGGCTCGGACTGGCCTGGAAATATAGTTCAACGCAGTTGATCAGCAAGCAGGAACTGGCAAGCCTTGAAAACATCGCACGAAATTCGGGACCTGATCCCTCAATTATATTTGCCACAGGCGCGACCAGGGTAGAAAGTTAACGATGATTGCATGAGGTTGAATATGGAAGAGCAGAAAACGATGTTGAAAATATTTTCACAGGCAGATATCGAAAGCTTCAAACCCGAGATGAAGATCGGTCTGCTGGCCACCATCAACCAGGATGGCTTGCCCCACCTGACACTCATATCCACGTTGCAGGCAAGCACTCCCACTGAGCTTTTCTGGGGCCAGTTCGCCGAAGGGTTGAGCAAGCATTACATCAGGGAGAACCCCAGAACAGGTTTCCTTATCATGACGCTGGATAAAAACCTCTGGCGCGGCAAGGCCAGATTTACCCGCACAGCATGTGAAGGCAAGGAATATGATATCCTCAATAATTTACCGCTTTTCCGCTACAATTCGTATTTTGGCGTTCATACGGTCTATTACATGGATCTTGTCGAGCAGCACGGCAGGGAAGCACTCCCCATGGGACGCGTGGTACAGGCTTCGATTAAGACCATTATAGCCAAAACCATGGCAGGCAAGGAGAACGACGAAAAAATACTCAACCTTTTTACCATCAAGCTGATCAACAAGATCGATAACCTCAAGTTCCTGGCCTACATCGACGGTGACGGGTATCCTTTCATCATACCGGTCATTCAGGCACAGACAGCAGGCAACGAACGCGTCATATTCTCATCCTCGGCTTACACTGATGACCTCAATGCCGTCCCGCAGGGTTCCAGCGTAGCACTTTTCGGCATGTCACTGGAAATGCAGTCCGTACTGCTCAGGGGTAAATACAGGGGAATACGCAGCATAGGCGGCATTAGCTGCGGTGAGATGGGTGTGAACTGGGTATATTCGCCCATGCCTCCTAAAGCCGAGCAAATCTATCCACCAACAAAGCTGGATCCGGTAACGGATTTTTAGCTGACCTTTATTCAGGCATATGCCTCTTTATAAAACCATCGATGAAGGTTCTGGTCGGTTCTATGGCTTCAATGTAAAAGCCATGACGTTTGTCCTGCAGCAAAACCAGTTCGGCCCCGGGTATCTGTTTTGACATAAGCTCACTGTTTTCACAGGGTACAAGCCGGTCGGAGGTGCCGGCGATAAGCATAGTCGGTACCCTGATGCTTGCAAGACCATCCCACGTGTCTTCACCGGCTATAGCTGCAGCCTGGTGCTTATACGTATAGCCGGGAGTCGGATTTGCCATGGTAACCCTGTGATAGTATCTGTACGCTTCAGGGTTCTCTTCAATAAATCGGTCACTGCACAGGAATCTGAATGTCTCAAGTGTCAACTGCTCAGGGCTGCGGCTTTTCAAGTACCCCACATCAAATAATATCCTCATGCCATCAGCGGGAGGTTGGATATGGTGTTCGCCTCCGGGGAAGGTGCAGCCCAGGATAAGATTAATTACCCGTTGTGGGTAGTTGATGGCAAACCTCTGAGCAATCAGGCCGCCCATGGAAACGCCGAAGATATGGGCTTTATCAATAGAAAGAGCATCAAGCACCCCCGCTACATCAGCAGCAAGCATGGGTATAGTCATAGGAGCATCCGGCTTGTCGCTGCGTCCCGTTCCCCGGTTATCGATCAAGACCACCCTGTGCTGTCTGACGAGCTCGTCGGGTAATGAGCCCCATTGTAGTGAGTACTGGCCGTAACCCTGGATCATAACCAGAGGATCACCCTGCCCACGCACTTCATAGAAAATATTCACACCATCAACATTAACTTCAGGCATCTCATCCTCCGGCGTCTTGCATCATTATCGAATAATAAAGCTGATTATACAGTTTGCTCGCCTGAAAGCAAGTCTACTCTGATTTGTTATCATTATCCCATAAACATATAATCACGGTATATGCAAAGAAGTATCGCGGCGCTGCTCATGCTTTCTATCGCAGGGTTGGTCCTGGCCGGATGTTACCACATCCCCATCGGTGAACCCATCCCACTGGAGCCGGCTACGCCTGATTTACCAACTACTGCATTTTTTAGTTTTGGCCCCATTGACGTTTCTCCCCAACCTTTTATTGTCGGCCAACCCCTAATTATAACTATGCCGGTAGAAAATGAGGGCACGGCGGCCAAAACGTACATGGCTGAGCTTCTGATCAACGGTAAAACCGTCAGCAGCCAGGCTGTAACGGTCGGACCGGGCGGCATAGAGCAGGTCAGCTTTCAAGCCTCGTTCGCAGCTCCTGGCAGGTACGAGGTCAGCATCGGCCCTCAGTCCAGAGCCATCGATGTCGAACAGCCAAAGCCGCAGATAACCCTCAAAATCAGCGGCGACGTTGTTGACGG
>DFZI01000017.1:0-492 GCA_002383665.1 Dehalococcoidia bacterium UBA4060 | reverse complement strand
GGCCCCGACATCGCGGCGGCCGAGCCACTGAGCAGGGAATTTACTGTCAACATCTATGACATGAACCATAACCGCCTCTATAGTGGCAACTTTAGCAAGGACCTCTTCTCATATTCGCCAGGGTGGGTTACAGTAGATATACCTGAGATCAAAATAACTGGGGATTTCCTGCTGGAAGTTGTTACACATAATCCTCCTAAGCTAAATGCCACCGGCTGGGGTGATTGGGATTTCTGGCACAGGTATGTGGTGCATACCTGGTACCACCAGATCTGCATAGGCTATGAGAACTCCATAGAGGTCCAGTCCTGGATGTCACAGGATGGCAGCATCGTCCCCGACCGTTATTTTACCTACAACTGGCTGATACAGGCCACCGGCTACAGCCTATGATCCCAGTGGCTATTTACATTGCACAGCATTTATGGTATAACCTGCCTAAGAAAGTGTAGTTGAGTTTTGGCCCATACTCTTTGGAAAATCCTGCCGGAG
>DFZI01000020.1 GCA_002383665.1 Dehalococcoidia bacterium UBA4060 | reverse complement strand
GCTGGAGCGCGAGAAGGGCATCACCATCCTGGCCAAGAACACGGCCGTGATGTACAGGGGCGTCAAGATCAACATCATCGATACGCCCGGACATGCCGATTTCAGCGGTGAGGTCGAGCGCGTTGTCAATATGGCCGACGGCTGCCTGCTGCTGGTGGACTCGGTGGAAGGCCCTATGCCGCAGACACGCTTTGTGCTGCGGCAGGCCTTTGAAAAGGGGCTTAAGCCCATCGTGGTCGTCAACAAGATCGACCGCGAGAATTCACGCATCGCCGAGGTGGTCAGCCTGACACAAGACCTTTTCCTTGAGCTGGCCACCAGCGCCGACCAGCTCGACTTCCCTGTGCTTTATGCCAGTGCCCGCCTGGGGACCTGCACCACCGATCCTGCGGTGGAAGGGCGAGACATGATGCCGCTGTTTGAGGCCATTTTAAAATATGTGCCTCCGCCCATCACGGATGAGGGGCCTTTCCAGATGCTGGTTTCCAACCTTGACTATGATAGCTATAAGGGGCGTTATGCCATAGGGCGTATACGCCGGGGCTCGGTCAAACCGAAGGATGCCGTCACCGTGATCGGCGCTGACGGGTCGCCCCGTAGGTATGAGGTCAACGATGTCTTTACCTTTATGGGGCTTAACCGCCTGCCGGTGGAAGAGGCCTCCGCCGGCGAGATCATATCCATTACCGGCCTGGAGACCGTCAGCATCGGAGATACGGTGACAGATCCCGGGCAGCCAGACGCCCTGCCCCGCATTGAAATTGGCCAGCCGACCGTGAAAATAACCATCGGTGTGAACAGCTCGCCCTTTGCTGGCCACGAGGGTAAATACTGCACCTCGCGTCAGTTGAAGGAAAGGCTCTACCGCGAGCTTGAGACCAATATCAGCCTGCGCGTGCAGGATACGGACAGCCCCGACCTCTTCCTCGTCTCAGGCCGCGGCGAGCTGCATCTCTCGATCCTGGTGGAGACCATGAGGAGGCAGGGTTATGAATTTGAGATATCCCGTCCCGAGGCCATCACACGTGAGGAAAATGGCACAGTGATGGAGCCGGTGGAGCAGCTTATTCTGGACACGCGTGAAGAGTATATCGGCGTCATCACCGAGATGGTGGCCAGGCGGCTGGGCAGGCTCACCGACATGCATAACGACGGCCGCGGCAACCTGCGCATGGAATATCGTATCCCCACCCGTGGCCTGATCGGTTTCCGCAGTGCCTATCTGAATGCCACGCGCGGGGAGGGCATCATGAATACGGTTTTCCTGGGCTACGAGCCGTGGGCGGGAGAGATCACCTCGACCCGTAGCGGCGCGCTGGTGGCGGCCGAGACCGGGGAGGCTGTTACCTACGGCCTGAACAATGCCCAGGAGCGTGGCATAACCTTCATCGAGCCCGGCACGCCTGTCTATGAGGGCATGATCGTGGGCATGAACTCGCGTCCCAACGATCTGGCCGTCAACGTTTGCAAGGAGAAGAAGCAGACCAACATCCGCTCATCCACGGCCGATATTGCTGTGCGGCTGACCCCTCCGCTCAAGATGAGCCTGGAAGAGGCGATGGACTTCATCAACAGCGATGAGCTGGTGGAGGTGACTCCCCAGAATATAAGGTTGCGCAAGAGGCTGCTGACCCAGAACGAGCGCTTCAGGGCTAAAAAGTCCGGTGAACGCGAATAGCAATATCGGGCGTGAGTTTGCCCATTGCTGCAACATGCGGTGGAGCTGCCTCAGCCTCTGCTCAGAGCAGGTCCTCCGGCGTGAAATCAGTGAAGAAGCAACTGCGGTTGCCTGTATGGCAGGTGGGGCCTGCGGGATCGGCTCTGACCAGCAGGGCATCGCTGTCGCAGTCTTTGGCGATCGATTTTACCCTCAGCACATTGCCGGAGGTCTCACCCTTGTGCCATAGCTCCTGGCGGCTGCGTGAGAAAAAGACCATCTCGCCCCGTTCCAGAGTTAGTCTGAGCGACTCTTTGCTGGCATAGCCCAGCATGAGCACGGTGCCATCGCTGGCATCCTGCACGATCACCGGAATGAGTCCCTTATCATCAAATTTCAGCATAATAAAGCTCCTTGTCGGAAACGGCGACGACGTGGTGATGACATGGCGTCAGGAGGAGATGGCCAGCGCCTCTGTAAGGTCTATATCGCTCGTATAAAGCGCCCTGCCGATAATGGCGCCTTCCACGCCGATCTTTGCCAGCTTCCGAATATGTTCAATGGAAGAGATGCCGCCTGAGGCGATCACCGGTATATTCACATTTTTCACCAGCTCGGCGGTGGCCTCATAATTGGGTTCAGTAAGCGTGCCATCCCTTTTTACATCGGTGTAGATGATGCGCCGGGCCCCGATGCCAGCCATCATGCGGCTGAGTTCCAGCGCTGTCACCGTGGACATCTTCTGCCAGCCGTGGGTAGTGACGAAGGAATCACGTGCATCGATGCCCACTGCGATGGCGTCACCGAAGCGCTTGATGATGCGGCGTGTCAGCTCCGTCTGCTCTACAGCCACGGTGCCGAGGATGACGCGCTTCACGCCCAGGTCGATCAGCTTTTCCACGACATCTTCCTTCCTGATACCTCCTCCCAGCTCCACCGACATCCGGGTGTTCTTGACGATTCCTTCAATGGCAGCTCTATTGCGCACCTCGCCGCTGGCCGCCCCGTCCAGGTCCACCACATGTAACCAGCGTGCGCCCTTCTCCTGCCATCTCAGTGCGGTAGCTACCGGGTCTTGCGAGAAGACCGTCTCCCTGCTGTAGTCGCCCTGGTAGAGGCGGACGCATCTACCGCCCTTCAGGTCTATGGCGGGTATAATCTCCATCTTATGCAAGCCTCTCTAAGATTATACCGTCCCGCCTGAGTGCGTCAATTTTATCCTCTATTCTAAAAAGTCAAAGGCAGCCATTAAAAGGTCATTGACTTAAAAAAAGTGTG
>DFZI01000061.1 GCA_002383665.1 Dehalococcoidia bacterium UBA4060 | reverse complement strand
TCAGGCAGGAAAATATGGGCTAAGGCAGCAGCACCATCGATGCTGCGTATATTGCAGAGTTGTTGATTTAATGAGCTTTTCTTGTTAAGGCGGGCACTTGGCGCAGACAGACCGGAAGAGCGTGGTGCTCAAATACCTATCGCCACGATCTGGCAGGATGACAACTATCGTGCCTCTATCCAGTTGGCGGGCAACATGAATGGCTCCCGCCACCGCAGCACCGCTGGACATACCGACAAAGATACCTTCCTTCGTGGCCAGCAGCCTGGTTGTCTCAAAGGCCTCACCGTCTTCGATCGTTACTTTATCATCAAAGGCCTTCGGGTCATATATGCCCGGTACGATCGCTTCCTTCATATTCTTCAGGCCCTGGATGGAGTGCCCTTCCGTCGGCTCCACGGCCACAACCCTGACGGAAGGCTTCTTTTTCTTAAGGTATTTGCCTGCGCCGATCAACGTTCCGGATGTACCAATGCCGGCAACGTAAACATCCACTTCCCCACCGGTCTGCTCGAATATTTCCGGACCCGTTGTCTCATAATGAGCCAGCAGATTATCAGGATTGTCGAACTGGTTGGGCATAAAATAGTTGTCAGGCTCCTTTTCAATAAACTGGTGGGCTCTGCGTATAGCGCCATCTGTGCTTTCCCTGGCGGGCGTCAGTTCCACCTCGGCTCCGAACGCCTGCAAACAGATCTGCCTCTCGGTGCTCACACATTCAGGCATGAAAAGCCTGACCTTGTATCCTTTGGCCGAGCCGATCATGGCCAGCGCTATCCCTGTGTTGCCTGAGGTCGGCTCAACGATGATTTTCCCCGGCTTTAGCTCTCCCCTTTCCTCGGCTTTGGTGATCATATAATAAGCGGGCCTGTCCTTTACCGATCCACCCGGGTTACACCCTTCCAGTTTGGCAAGTATCGTAACATTCTTGTTCACGCCCTCCGGGCGTCGTAATTCCACCAGCGGCGTGTTGCCGATGGCATCAAAGACGCTGTGATTAACCTGTCTAACCTGTCTCATTGCTCTCTTCCTCTCTTATGGAGATAGGGGGATTCGAACCCCCGACCTCTGCGATGCGAACGCAGCGCTCTCCCAATTGAGCTATATCCCCACAGGGATTTTCATACTAACAAAGGGCTATGACCATGTCAAGGCATCTGCGTATTCAGTAAAAGAGTCCCACACTATTAAGATGACAGCGTGCCGCCAGGCATTTCGGATTGTCTTCTCTACCGTCTGTGCTTTCCACGCTTGCCGATAAAGCGTCCGTCCGACCTGCCAGCCCCTCCTCTGTAGGCCCTCCCGCCTCCGCCGCCCTTAAAGCCTGTGCGCGGTTGCGCTTCGCTTACGTCCATTGTCCTATCTTTAAAGGATTTCCCTTTTAGCCCTGCTATGGCAGACTGTCCTTCCGTGTTATCAGGCATTTCTACAAAGGCAAAACCTCTGGGTTGCCCGCTGTATTTATCCTTGATAATAGCGACTGAGGATACTGCACCGAATACGGCGAATTCTGCCCTCAGATCTTCTTCTGTAACATCCCGGGACAGGTTACCAACAAAAATATTCATATCTTTTCCTCCGATCCTTATTTGCCCAACATAAAAAATGGGACAGGCTTCCGTTTAATTTAAATAATAACAGCCTGAAGTGATACGAAATGACCGGACCAAACTCAAAGGATGGTTATTATTTATTTGTGGGGAACTTAAAGCCAACAATGTTAGTATATAGCAAAGCGGGTATCATGTAAACGCCCCACCTTATAGAACCTTTGCCAACCTGATTAAACGGTTAGCCTTTACCGGGTTATAGCAACATCCGAGGCTACTTGCCGCCCTCCAGGATAATCCTGGCATCAACCGCAACGGCTCCATCTTTGTAAGCAAACACCGGGTTGAGATCGAGCTCTTTGATCTCCGGATTTTTATCAACAAAGTTGGACACCTTGACGATCAGGTCCTCAAGATATGGTATATTGGCCGGTTCCTGTCCCCTGTAGCCCTTCAGGATAGGGAAGCCCTTAATCTCTGTGATCATCTCGGCAGCATCGCGCTTTTCCAGCGGTACGATACGGAAGGAGACGTCCTTCAGTACCTCCACCAGTATGCCACCCAGACCAAACATGATGACGGGACCGAACTGGGCATCCTTGGTCATACCTATAATTACTTCCACACCCTGTTTTGCCATCTTTTGTACAGACACTCCGACGATCTTGGCTTGGGGATTATGTTTCTTGATGCTGGCCATGATCTCGCTATAGGCTTTGGCAACCTGCGTTGCATTCATTAAATTCAGCTTCACACCGCCCGCATCGCTCTTGTGTACGATATCCGGCGAGACTATCTTCAATGCCACGGGTAACCCCATCTTTTTGGCGATCTCCACAGCTTCAGTTTTGGATGTTGCCAGCCTGGTATCTACCACGGGTATTCCGGCCGATTTGAGCCATTCCTTGGCTTCGATCTCCGTCAACAGCGTGCGTTTTTCTTTGCGTGCTTCATCAAGTATGGCGGCT
This sequence comes from Dehalococcoidia bacterium UBA4060, assembly GCA_002383665.1. Taxonomy (GTDB): domain Bacteria; phylum Chloroflexota; class Dehalococcoidia; order GIF9; family UBA5629; genus UBA6808. The sequence goes on along the minus strand of DFZI01000061.1, from coordinate 1,707 downwards.
TTGGTCATCGTACATCTCCTCGTTCAGGTAAAATTTTAAGATACTCTGGATACGAAAATTTGGATATATTTTAGCCAATACAATGCCAGATTGCAAAATGTCTTCACAAAATATTATTATTACTTATTTGATTATGGATCCAATCAACCAGGTAATAGACGAAAACAAATTTAGAATCAGGCTACTTGCCATTGCCGGCAGCCCGCGTCGCGGAGGCAATACCGACACACTGCTCAATGAAGCTGTGGCAGGAGCCGTACTCAAAGGTGCCATGGTAAAGCAGATTATACTTTCCGACCTTGATATTGCTCCCTGCCGGCACTGCGACGGCTGCGTCGAGTCAGGCGGCACCTGCGTTATAGACGATGATATGCAGTGGATCCATCAGGACCTGCAGGACTATGACCGCTTCATTTTCGCTGCGCCGGTCTTCTTCATGGGCATTCCGTCGCAGGCCAAGGCCATGATCGACCGCTGCCAGGCACTGTGGGCGGTTAAATACGTGCTGAATAAACCGGTTGCCACCAAACCTGACATCCTGCGCAAAGGGTCTTTCATCTCGACTGCGGGCAGCACTCGCAAGAATACATTCTCCGGTTCTCTGGCAACCGTCAAAAGCTGGTTTGTTACGCTGGACATAGCCTACTCGGAAGGCCTGTTTTTCAAGGGATTTGATAATATCCAGACTGCGGCACATGATCGTGCTGCCATGCAAGAGGCCTTTATGCTCGGACAAAATATCATAAGCTCATAAATATAAAAGGAGGTCATCAATGGATTTTTTCTTGACTGAGGAACAGAAGATGTTCCAGACGATGGTCCGCGATTTTGCTAACAACGTGGTCAAACCGCGGGCAACCCAGATGGATGAGGACGGCAAGTTCCCCTGGGATATTATCAAGCAGGCCGCCGAGCTCGGGATTTTCGGCATCACCATCGACGAAAAGTACGGTGGCTGCGGTGGTGACTACCTGACCATGACACTCTGCGGTGAAGAGCTTTCCAGAGCTTGCGGCGGCCTGGGCACCATCTACCTGGCCAATCTTTCCCTAGCCTTCTACCCCATCAATAAGTTCGGCACCGAGGAACAGAAGCAAAAGTATGCTCCGCCGGTAGCCAGAGGGGAGAAGATTTGCTGTTTCGTACTGACCGAGCCGGGGGCCGGCAGTGATGCGGGCGCAATCACGACCACGGCCACGGCTACGGGCGACGGCATTGTCCTCAACGGCAACAAGATCTTCATCACCAACGGAGCCGAGGCGGAAATTGCTGTTGTCTTTGCCACGGAAGATAAATCGAAAGGTAACAAGGGCATCTCGGCCTTTATCGTGGAAAAAGGCACTCCCGGCTTCTCCGTCGGCAAGCTCGAGCGAAAGATGGGCATTCACCCCTCCTCCACAGCAGAACTTGTATTTGAAAACTGTAAAATACCGGCGTCGAACCGGCTGGGTGAGCCCGGCAAGGGCCTCAGGATCGCCATGGAGTCGATCGATTCCAGCCGTGTGACCGTGGCCGCCCAGGCGCTGGGTATCTCCCAGGCTGCCTTTGAGGATGCCATTGCCTACGCCCAAACACGCGTCCAATTCGGCAAGCCACTGGCCGGCCACCAGGCCATACAGTGGATGCTGGCCGACATGGCCACACAGATCGATGCCGCCCGCCTGCTGGTATACCGTGCCGCCTGGCTGAAAGACCAGAAGCTGCCCT
>DFZI01000104.1 GCA_002383665.1 Dehalococcoidia bacterium UBA4060 | reverse complement strand
AGTTGCGAGCTATGGAGTTGGCCAGACTGGCGGTGAGCACAGGCAGGAAGACGCCCTCCTGCTGGGCAGCGGCGACGGCCTGCCCCATAAAGGCGGCGCAGCGTGTGCCCAGGTCGATGGTATAGGGGGCGGAGAAGGCCAGGTCGGCGAACTCTCCGTTTTTGACCGATATCCCCAGCATCTCGGCCAGCTCATCTATGAAGCTGCCCGTGCCGGCGGCACAGGCCTTATTCATCTGATAATCGACAACGACACCATTCCTCTTGATGACCAGCTTGGAATCCTGTCCGCCGATCTCGATGATGTCGGCTTCGGGATCGATCTCGGCGGCGGCGCGGGTCTGGGCGGTGATCTCGTTCTTGATCAGGTCGGCGCCGACCAGGCTGCCCACCAGGTAGCGGCCTGAGCCAGTGATGCCGACACCGGCGATCTCAACGTTCTCAGCACCGTCGTTGACAAGGTTTTTGAACACATCTTTTACGGCATCGACAGGCCGGCCTGCTGTCATCAGATAGCATTTGGCCAGTACCTTTTTGCCGGTCTCATCCAGTATGACGGCCTTGGTGCTGGTCGAGCCGACATCCACACCGAGATAGCCCCTGCATTTTTGTCTTATCCTGTCTAAAGGCTTTGTGCCGTTGGATGAAGATGGCTCGAGTGGTGGCAGGGTGAAATAGTCCTGGCCAGCGCCTGTGCTATTGAAGGTGATAGCATTGACAGGCTTGCCCCTGGAAAGCAGGGCGGAGCCGATGGCTTCGAGATAGAGGTAGTTATCGGGTATTTTTACCTGAACGTCATGCCCGCTGCGCGCTGAGAGCATCTCGTTAAGTGCTCGAGTGATGGCTGCATTGGCGGCAACTCCACCGGTGAAATACACGGGCTCGGGAATGTTGCCCTTTTTCAGCGAACTGACCATGCGGGCGATGCTCTCGCAGAGGGCGTAGAGCATCGCCTCCAGGGGCGCACCCTTCTGCTGGAGATGTATCAGATCGGACTTGGCAAAAACGCTGCATCTGGCTGCTATACGCGGTGCAGGGCCCTTACAGCGCAGTGCCATGCCGGCGAAATCGTCCATGCTGATGCCCAGCCGGTAGGCTTGCTGTTCAAGGAACCTTCCCGTACCGGCGGCGCAGAGGGGGTTGGAGGCCACCTTCCAGGGCTTGTTGAGGCCGTCTTCCAGCTCAATGACGAGCGAGCTCTGCCCTCCGATCTGAATGATAGAGCGTGCATCGGGATGGGAATGAAGCAGTCCGGAGGCAATAGCAAGGGGGCTGCTGTACTCAGGCCAGCCCAGTTCCCGCGGTATGGCAATCCTGCCCGATCCCGAGACTCCGGCTGACCTGACCTGGTCGAGAGGGAATTTCTTTCCCAGACTATCGATCATGGTCGTCACAGCGGCAGCAGGAGCCGATATTATCTTCCTGTAGTCGAGGTGGAGGACCGATCCCTGCTCATCTACCAGCGCTAACTTAACGCTGACCGAGCCTATATCTACACCCAGAGAGTATATCATGCGGCAAGTTATGATTATAGCAAAACTCTTAGCCTGAACAAATTATTGAAATTCCTCTTTTTGGATAAGCATTAAACTTTTATCTCTCCCCTGCCGTTATATTATGTATCAAACCGCCTGAAGGGTAAAGATATGGAGGAGACAGTTAAACCTATGAAAGCCTTTTGCCTGAAATGCCGCAGGGAGACAGAAATCAAGGATGCCCGGATGGTAAATATGAAAAATGGTAACCATGGCACGAGTGGATTATGCAGCCAGTGTGGAGCAAGGGTGTTCAGGGTGGAAAAACAGTAAAATACAAGGCCTATGGGGAGCTGCCACAGGCCTTTTTATGCTCCTAAATTCCCAGCCGGATGATGTTATCGGATGGGATGTTAATGGTGCAGCCCCTGGTATCAAAAATAAGTTTGGCCTCTCTGGCAATTGTTTTTAGATCATAGGTGGAATGATCAGTCAGGATCACCACGCAGTCGTATGATCCCAGCGCCTTGTAATCCAGTTTGACCGAACGCATTCGGAGGTTGTCCTCCCTGATACAGGGTATGTAAGGGTCGTGATAATCGACCCTGGCTTTTTTGTCTATCAGCAGCTCGAGCACACGCAGGGCGGGCGATTCTCTCACATCTTCGATGTCCTTCTTGTAGGCCACACCCAGCACAAGTATCTTTGCGCCCTTAGTGCTCCTCCCGTGCGTGTTCAGAGCCTCGACGATGCGCTCGACAATATACTCGGGCATGGTCTCATTGATCTCGGCTGCCAGCTCGATAAAGCGGGTGTGAAAAAAGTATTCCCTGGCCTTGCTGGCGAGATAATAGGGGTCGAGAGGGATGCAGTGGCCGCCCACACCGGGCCCCGGGTAAAATGGCATATAACCGAAAGGTTTGCTGGAAGCAGCCCTGATAACTTCCCAGACATTGATATTCATTTTTTCACATAGCTTGGCCAGCTCGTTGACCAGGGCTATATTCACGCTGCGGAAGACGTTTTCGAAGACCTTATCCATCTCGGCTACTTCGGGTGTGGAAACTTCCAGCACCTTCTCTGACACGTGGCTGTAAAGCATGGATGCAAGCTTGGTAGATTTAGGCTCCAAACCGCCCACGACCTTGGGCGTGGTCCGAATGGTGAAGTTTTTATTGCCCGGGTCGATCCTTTCAGGAGAGAAGGCAAGGAAATAGTCATCACCCACCTTCAAGCCGGTGGAATCGAGAACGGGCAGGACCACCTCCCTGGTCGTGCCGGGGTAGGTTGTGCTTTCCAGTATTACGAGGTGCCCCAGCCGCAGGTAGCGGGCGATCTCGTTGGCAGCATTGATGATATAGGTAAGGTCGGGCTCCTTGGTCCTGGTCAATGGTGTAGGAACACAGATGATAATTGCATCTACCCTGCGCAATGCACGCTGGTTGGTGGTGGCTTTAAGCTTGCCGCCGGTAACAGCTTTTTTAAGCCGTGGTGAGGCTATGTCGAGCAGATAGGAGACCCCTTTGCCAATTTTGTTCACACGTTCTTTATCTGAATCGATGCCGGTTACATTGAAACCGCACTCGGCAAAGGCCAGTGCCAGCGGCAGCCCCACATAGCCCAGCCCTACAATACCAATTTCAGCAGACTTATCCTTGATTTTATTCTCGATGTTGCGCAGGTCGTTGGCTGTTAATTCAGCGGCGCTCATATTAAATCCCTCACCCAGTTTAAATTTTACATAGTTTATGCGTGTGTTAACACCGTGTCAACAGACTTATGTGAGCCTGTGGGAGATTTTAGGCGAAGAAGGTGTAAATCGCTAAAATTCTGATATGAATAAATAGGACAGGCTGATCTGTGCACTCTTTAACAGTGGCTTGCGATAGATTATAATGATGTGAAAATGGAAGAGTTACATAGAGGTCGGCAAAAGGATAAATACCTCTACATGCTGTCTCAAATTGCTGATATTGTCGCCAGTGCGCTGGCGGAAAAAGATATTTATGAAGGCGTGTTGTGGGAGCTATCCAGCGGTCTCGATCTGGATGCGATATGGGTGCAAAACTACAATTCTGCCAGTAAGATGCTGACACTGACAGCACAGCGAGGGCTGCCCGAACAATTGATCAAGGAGTTACAAACAGCTTCTATTGACACAGGTGTGATCGGTAAAATTGCCAGGGAACGGAAGCCTGTTTTTTCCAATGATATTGCCAGGGATCGCAACTGCCAGTGGGATTCCGCCAGCACGATCGGTTTTAAATCACTGATCGCTTCGCCCGTGGTCAGCGATGGACGCTTTACAGGTCTGCTGGGTGGGCTATCATACAAAAATGATATATTTACTTTGAACGACCTGAAATTAATCCATATCGCCGCTGCCTGTATATCTGATGTCTGTGACAGGACCGGGGCAAAAGCGAACATCCAGGAAGCAAGCAAAGAGCAGGATGATATTGCACATACGCAGTTGTTTTTAAGCGCGCTGGGCCATGAGTTGAAGACTCCGCTGACGGCCATAATTGCCTCAACTGGCATATTACTGGAAGAGCTTGAGGCGCGCAATGAGAAGGTGCTGGTAAAGGTTGCCGAGAACATTGCCCGCAGTGCTGAAAGCTTGAAAAACAGACTTTCTGAGCTACTAACCCTCTCGACGACCAGGAGCGAGTCCTTTAATGTGAATATGAGAGAAATAGACTTCTCCAGGATTGCCAGGGAAGTTGTAGGCCAGGTCTCATCGCTGGTCAGGCAAAAAAACCAGGTTATGGATGTAGATGTGCCGGCTGGGATCAAGATCATCGGCGATGACCAGAGAATCGAGCAGATATTACTCAATCTCCTGTCCAATGCCATTCAGTTCACCCCGGAAGGAGGCCAGGTCTGTCTGAAAGCCAGCACCGACGAAAATCGGCTGCTGGTCAGCGTCAAAGATTCAGGCCCCGGCATTTTTGATGAGGAGAAACAAAAACTTTTTCGTCCCTACTATCATCTGGCCTCTGATCGCTCCGGTCTGCCGACGATGGGGCTGGGACTGGCAATTACGAAACAGCTTGTTGAACTACATGGCGGTGCAATCTGGGTGAACAGCGAGCCCGGCAAAGGCAGCACATTTACTTTTTCATTGCCTCTCAACTTTGCATATTCGCTGCCTCTGGATAAAAAATAGGTGAGCAAGTTGAAAGATAGAGAAAACATACCGATAAAGATCCTGATAATCGAAGATAGCCCAGAAATACAGGAAGCTGCAGCACTTATGTTTGACCTTTACTGGCCAAGGGCCATGGTAATCACAGCTTTGACGGGAGGCGAAGGTATTGAAAAGGTCAGGCAGGAGTCTCCTGATGTTGTGCTGCTTGACCTTGGCCTGCCGGACATCGATGGGATGCGTGTACTGAAGGAAATCCGTGGCTTCAGCAATGTTCCCGTTGTTATACTGACTGTCCGCGGAGAGGAGATGGATAAAATCAGGGGATTGGAGATGGGGGCTGATGATTATGTGATAAAGCCATTTTCTCACAGAGAGTTGCTGGCACGTATAAAAACGGCACTGGCACGTCGGGGCAGCTATTCTGCTGTACATGGCAGCGGTGAAAACAAAATACCAGTAGCAGCGGGAAGGGGAAGGCTGAAAATTGATGTTATGACGGGGCAGGTAACAAGAGATAATAAACCGATCAGGATTACCAGCACGGAAAGCAGCTTGCTGAGACTGCTTGCTGGATACGGGGGAAAAGCTGTGCCTGAGGAAGAGATTTTAAGGGAAATGTGGGGGAATGATTATACGGATTGCAGTGAGTACCTGCGTATATACATAAAGCGCTTACGCGAAAAAATAGAGGAAAACCCTGCTATGCCGCGTATTATCCTGGGCGATGCTGGTGGCTACAGTATTTCACAGGAGGCGTTAGATTGATTTGTGCTATTATTCTTAAAGAGGGATTACATTTTGAAAAGGTCTGGAGAAATAAGTGAGCCAAATTCTCTTTTTATCAAGTGATCCCGTATTAAAAGGGAAAAATCTGAAGGTCTTTGAACAAAACGGGCTGGAAGCTGAGGAAGCCGCCGGGTGTCTGGAAGGGATGATTCTGCTGGATAAAAATGGTTTCGGCATCGTTGTCATCGATGATGAATTGAATGATGTGAGCGGATATGAGGCATGCGTAAAGGTCAGACAGCAGTCTGATGTAAGCATTATTCTGCTTGGCACAGTTAATGAAGCTGAAGTATGGTCAAAGGTCGATGAGCTGGGTTTTGATCTGTACTTAAAGAAACCTGTCAGCCCGCGTGAGCTGCTGGCGCGTATCAGGGCTTTAATGCGAAGACCTGTAGTGGAGAAAAAGTTCGGCTTGAGCAGTGATAAGAGCGTTGGTCGTATCGCACCCGCGGGAAACGGCACGTTGGTCAGTCGTGTCGATGCCGGAGGCCTGGCGGCTCAACAAGCTAAAACGCCGGATGTATCTGCGCATCCTGCCATACCACAACAGAATGTAAATATACCACCAATATACAGCCAGCCAGTGCAATCGGAGGCAATACCACAGCCGGTTTTCAGTCCACCTTCAGCCCCCAAACAACCTCCGCCTGTGCAATCGGAGGTAATACCACAGCAGGTTTTCAGTCAGCCATCGGCCCCTGTACAATCACCACCAGTGCAGCAGGCTACAGTGCAGCCGCCACCCATTCAGTCACAACCTGCGCAATACCCCGAGCCCCAAAATGCGAAGCCTGTTTATTTACCCGAAGATTCTGGCCCAGGTGTGCTGGATAATGCCAGGATTATAAAACTCGTTGATGCACTGGTAAGCGGGAAATTGACAGAGATCACACCGGTGATAGATTTCAATTATAAGCTGGGCTTTGCTTACCCCACTGCCGACAGCCTGCTTGATACTGCTGACCAGGAAACACTGGATATTCTTGATAGTCTGGCTGCCAGCGGCATATTGATCAAAGAACCGTACGAAAAGTTTTATATCGACCCGGAGAATATGTTCCAGCTTGTGCCCACAGAACGCTGCCCGCATTGTGATTCAGACGAGGTTATACGGGGCCAACTGATAGAGCATTTTGCCTGCGGTTATGTGGGACTTGATAAGGATTTCAAACAGGACAGCCGCTATGTATGTCCCAAGTGCCATAAGGACCTGCGCTTAATAGGCACCGATTACCGCAATGTCGGCATGCATTATCGCTGTAAGGAGTGCAGCGAGGTTTTCACCGCTCCCCTGGTTAAATGGCGCAACCTCAAAACGCGCAAAATCTGGAATGCCGAGGAACTGAGAGAGGTTGAGGTGAGTAATTACCGCTTCAGCTCTGATAAACGCGGCTGGCTGGAGTTCCAGCTAAAGCCCAAGAAGCAACTGGTCGATTTTCTGAGCTCCCGCGGCTACCAGGTGCAGGAGCTGGCGCAGATGAAGGGCCGTAGCGGTGCGATTCATACCATAGATGTAATGGCTGTGCGTGATGATATACTGACCAAAATCAACGTGGGCATAGGCCTGTTGGTAGCCAACACGGGCGAGCCTGAGGTCGGCCTGGAAGCGCTGTTCAAATATGACACGCGTGCCTACGATATCGGCATAGACTATAAGGTGGTTATTGCCATCCCCAGGCTCAGCGCGGAGGCTATGAATTTTGCCAACCGTCAGATGATACGTGCATTTGAAGCCCGGAACCTGGCAGCCGTGGTTTCGAACATTTCTAATTTACCCGTATCGCCTGTGAACAAGCAGATGATCACTGAGCAGATAGCCAACCTTGATGTCCGGGGCAGTACCAGAGTGATGCTAATGAAGTTTATGCGTAACCGTGGCTATGACGTCTATGAGCAGGGACAGATGGTCGGCAAGTCGGGTGTGGAGCACGTCTTTGATATCTTTGCCAGAAGGGATGACCGTATAATCGTCCCCACGGTGGCTATCTGTATCTCCATGTCAGTCAGCAATCTCCCCATCGAACTTGATGAGGTATCGCGTTTTGATGCTGCCGCCTTTGATTGTGGCATCCGCAACAGGGCATTCATCGCCATACCAGGCATTAGTCAGCAGGCTAAAAAATTTGCTCTGCAACGGCACATAGATATCTTTGAGCAACAGGACCTTGGCCGGTTTGTTTGAGTAAGAAGATATGCCTGTTGCAATTGCAGGAGCTGTGATACCACCGGAAGGAATCAAATGAGAAACTTCTTAATGGTGCTGCTGGGTGTCGCTTTCTTGGTAATGCTGCTGGGCATTTTCTATTTCATGCCTGTGGAATCGATCTGGATTGCGGCGGGTGTATTGCTGGCCATTATCCTTTACCATTTCCTCTCCCGCCTAATCAAGGGAAGGCAGATCAGGGTGGAAAAGCCCAGCAAATGGCAGAATATCAGTTCGCTGCTCATAATCTTCCTTATTATCTTTGTACTCTTTGTGGTGATCCTGCGCGATGCGGTATCTTCGATTTTAATCCATATCCTCCTGGTGTCGCTTATCTTTACCATGATGATTAATTTTCTCACAGTACCACTGGCCATTTTTCATAAGTTGAAGGAAAAGAGTACCCCGTCCGTAACCAGCACGTATAAACCCCGCGTCAGCATAATTGTGCCTGCCTATAACGAGGAAAAGGTTGTAGCCCGCACAATCGAGACATTGCTGGAAGCAGACTATCCCTATAAAGAGATCATCGTAGTTGATGATGGTTCCAAGGATAATACCTATGCCGTGGCAGCCAGGTATGAGGGCAGAGGTGTGAAGGTTGTCCACCGCCCCAATGGAGGGAAATTCGCCGCCCTCAATACTGGAATCGCCGTATCAACTGGTGAAATTATCGTCACGGTGGATGCAGATAGCCTGATTGCCCGGGCAGCCATTGCGGAGATAGTTAAAGGCTTTGAAGACCCGGAGGTGGCTGGCGTGGCCGGCAACCTCAAGGTATTCAATACCAATAAACTGCTCACCAGGCTCCAGGCATTGGAATATGTTGTGCAGATACAGGTGGTGCGCAGGGCCTTTGAGAATTTCGGTTCATTAACGGTGGCCTCCGGCGCTTTCAGCGCCTTTCGCAAAACTGCTATTGAAGAAATCGGTTGGTATGACCGTGATTACCTGCTTGAGGATTTCGATATTACCATCAAGCTGCTTAAATCCCACAGGATCTTGCATGGTAATAACGAGGCTGTATGCTATACTGAGGCCCCCGAGACACTGCGTGATGTATACAGGCAGCGTTTAAGCTGGTTCCGTGGCGATTTCCAGAACTTCTGGAAACACCGGGATACTTTCTTCAATCCCAGGTTCGGCATCATGCACAGGCTAACCTTCCCTTACATGCTCCTCTCGATGACGCTGGTGCCGGTAGCCA
>DFZI01000032.1 GCA_002383665.1 Dehalococcoidia bacterium UBA4060 | reverse complement strand
AATCTACGCGTAAAAGAGGTCATGGCAGGAGATCATCGCTATATTGTCTGTCACAACCCCCAGGAAGAGCGGAAGGATATAGCAGAGAGGGGAGCCATTATAAAATCCCTGCAGGCCGAGCTGAAGAACGGGAGCAGCCGGCTAATAGGTAATTCGGGCTACCGGAGGTACTTACGGGTTGAAAGGGGTGCCGTTGGTATCAATATGAAGAAGGTAACTGACGAAGCCCGTTATGATGGTAAGTTCGTACTGCGAACGAATACCACTCTGCCTGCGGAGGAAGTAGCGCTACAGTATAAGCGTCTGTTACTGGTAGAGCAGTTTTTCCGTGCAGCACAGTCAATGATCAGGACCCGGCCTATCTTTCATCAGTGGGATGCCACCATTAAAGGCCATGTCTTTTGTTCTTTCCTGGCACTGCTTTTATACTACAAACTGCAGGAACGTCTGAAGTCTCACGGATGTCATTTCGAATGGGATGAAATACGGCAAGACCTTGAGGCTCTTGGTGAGGTACAGGTAAGAGAAGGGGAGCAATGGTATAGCCTGCGTACCGCACTTGAGGGTGTATCCGGCAAGGTACTTCAATCTGTAGGTGTAGCCGTGCCCCCATCAATTAGACCGCTATCTTTGTAGTGCCAAGGATATTTTTTACCCTAAATTTAGCTTCAAATTTTGTTTCAACTGTAGAAGATGGGCCTTGATTATGTGCAGCAAAAGCAACCGGGTGACCTGGTTTATATTCAGCCAACTCGATCTGCACTCCATGTGTGTCTTTCGGATGGAATTCCACTTCTCTAAGTAATGGTAAGTCAACATTGACTACCGGCCAAATGCCCATGGCTTTCATTTCGTCAACTTCCTCTTTCAGATTAGTAACTTTAAACGATATTGCTTGTACACCTTCACCTCTCTTCTCGACAAACTTAGTGATTTCATCATCTTTGGAAATTCCTTGCAGTAGCTCTATTCCTACACCGCCGATAATTGCAATTCTCCATTTTAATCCGAGTTTCTCGATCACACCTTCCTTGCAGAATTTTATGCCTAATAATCTCTCAAATAATTCTGCAGCTTTATCGATATCCTTAATGGCTATATGAATATGGTCCAAATGTTCTACTTTCATAAAAAATTATCTGAAAAATCCAGTACTTTTTCACATATTACAATTCGTTATAGGCCAATTTCTTGCGCTACAACCTCACGGTGATAGGAAGGATCGCCAAAAATAATCCTGCTGGCTATTGCACTTTTAGAATATAAAGGCAAATCGTGATCTTCAGTGGTACCTATGGCCCCATGAATCTGATGTGCCATCTTACAGACCCGTGTATAAGCATCACTAACAAATGCCTTGGCAACTGCTGCTTCCTTAACACACGGCTGGCCAACATTTAGATTCCATGCAGTCTCCCTGGTTAAGAAACGTGCTGCATCAACATCTATAGCCATGTTAGCGCAGTAATGCTGTATAGCCTGGAGAGTGCCTATAGGCCGGCCAAACTGTTTTCTTTCCCTGGCATAGTCCAGGGTCATATCCAACGCTTTTTGCGCTCCGCCGACCATCTCTGCACATTTAGCAATGGTCGCCTTCCGCATAACCGATTGTAGCAGATCCCATCCTTGTTCAACTCTTCCAAGAATATTTTCTTTCGATGAGCTGACCTTGTTGAGTATTACCTCATATTGTCTATCCCCGGCATAAGTATTGAGCAAAGCACACCTTATAGCCGGATTACGGGTCTCCAGCAGAAACACAGTGATGCCTTTCCCTGAACTGGCTGGACATACAAGATAGTCAGCATGCTGGGCATCAGAAATAAAAAGCTTGACCCCATCTATAGAGTATTTATTCCCTCCCTCGAGAACAGCCTTTGTGGTAATGCCCTGGGCATCATAGCGAACTCCTGGCTCGGTAAAAGCGAGAACAACCATGAGTTCTCCCTGTGCAATTTTGGGCAATAAATCCTGCTTCTGCCCATCATTTCCCATTTCATTGAGAGCAAGGCCACCTATCAGGCCTGAAAAAAATAAACTCGGTAAACAGGCATATCCCGTTTCTTCTAGCAGCACTATCAGACTCAGAAAACTTCCTCCCATCCCACCATATTTCTCAGGTACGGTTATGCCCATCCATCCCATCTGCGCCATATTACGCCATAATTGTGGATCAAGCTCCGCCTCACCCCTGGCTATTTTCCTCACCAGAGACGGTGGACAATTAGCCGATAGGAAGTCACGCGCCAGCTTGCGCAGCATCTCTTGTTCTTCGTTTAAGTTAAAATCCATTGGTAAATCAGTCCTTTTACACTATTCTTAGCTCCGGGGTAGCTTCAAACCTCTTTGCGCAATGATATTTCGCTGTATTTCAGAAGCCCCGGCAGCAATGGTCTTGCCATACGAGTTAACGTACATATGGCCGATCATACCCTTCAACACAGACCATTTGGAATCTCTCTTTAATTGACCATAAAACCCGAGTATCTCCATGCCAGCCATCGCCAGACGCTGGCTCAATTCATCGGCATACACCTTGGCCATCGAGGCCTCATAGTTAGGCAGAGTATTCCTTGAGTGAATCCAGGCCACCCTGTATTGAAGGATGCGGCAGGCTTCTATATCAATAGCCAGCTGAGCCAGTTTCTGGCGTATCAACGGATTATGATTTAAGCTATCGCCGCCATTTTTAGTTTCCTTTGTATAGGTAATTAAGTCTTTCAGAATTTCACCACAATACCATGCCATTCCAGCCCTGGACCAGCATCTTTCGGAATCCAGCGCTGCCAATAGCTGATACCAGCCGTTATTGATTTTCCCCAAAAGATTACTCTTGGGTACTCTCACATTATCGAAAAATACCTCATTAAAAGACTGTTCCCCAGCCATATTGATAATAGGACGGATAGTTATGCCAGGGGTTTTCGCATCAATGATAAAACTGCTTATTCCCTTGTAACGTGGTGTCGCGGAAGGATCCGTAAGAACAGTCACCCAACACCAATCAGCCAGGTGTGCCAGGCTGGTCCATGTCTTCTGTCCATTTATTATGTAATAATCGCCATCTTCCATAGCTTGAGTGTTAATCGCAGCAGCATCAGATCCTGCATCAGGCTCACTCATGCACTCGCAAATAATCGTTTTGCCGCTTGCCATTTTAGGAAGAAAGTCCCTCTTCTGCTCCTCAGTACCATAAAGCATAATAGTCGGCCCAACCAGCTCAGCCGCAAAGTGCAAGAATGTAGGCGCCCTATGTTTGGCCAATTCCATTACCAAGATAAGTTTCTCCATGCTGGTACGTCCCTGCCCGCCATATTCCACAGGCCAGTCTGGCGCCAACCAACCTTTGGCTCCGAGGTGGCGGGTGAATTCCCGTGAAACCCCCCAGCATCCATATCCCTCGTCCTCGAGCTCCATCTTAAATTTGCCCGGTGGTTCTTTTTCTAACCACTCACGGACTTCTTCTCGAAACTTTTCCTCTTCAGGAGTAAATCCAAAATCCATTTTTCTCCTTATTCAATCTGGATCAGATTATTTGAAAATCGGGTTTTACCAGGCCCTGCTTAAAAGACAGGCTGTTAATGAACGATTAGTAGATAATTGTCGATATAATTCAAAAATAATACGTGAAAACAGTGTGTTTTTCAACTTCATTATTATTCAATATGTCCTGTAACACCATACAACAATTACTTGTTGACTTCAACATGCAGTGATATAATTGCGAAAGTTTAAATAACCGCATTTACCGTAATAAGCGAGTTTTAGACTGCCAGTCAGAATAGATGAAATCCTGCCAAGGAGGTCATGATGGAACCCAGGATCGGTGTTTATATCTGTCATTGTGGCAGCAACATCGCAGCCACCGTCGATGTTGAGGAAGTCGCAGAGTATGCCAAAACCCTTCCCGCCGTTGTCATCTCACGTGATTATAAGTTCATGTGCTCCGACCCCGGTCAGGACCTTATCAAGAAGGACATTCGAGAACTTGGAGTTAACCGTGTGGTGGTGGCATCATGCTCACCCCAAATGCACGAGCCAACCTTTCGCAGGGCTGTTCAGGATGCAGGTCTCAACCCCTACTATTTCGAGATGGCCAATATCCGCGAGCATTGCTCATGGGTAACCGAGTCACGTAAGGAAGCCACCGAAAAGGCCAGAGCACTGGTCAGCGCAGCCGTCCACCGTGTCTATTACCATCAACCACTGGAGAATAAAGAGGTACCTGTGCATCCAGACACTCTGATTGTGGGTGGAGGCATAGCTGGCATCCAGGCAGCTCTGGAAATTGCCAACTCCGGCCACCGGGTCTATCTTGTGGAAAGGGAACCCAGCATCGGCGGCCATATGATGCAACTCGACAAGACCTTCCCCACGCTGGACTGCTCGGCTTGTATACTCACACCCAAGATGAGCCTGGTAGGTGCCCATCCCATGATAGAATTACTCACCTATAGCGAGGTCGATAACGTGTCAGGCTATGTAGGCAACTTCCGCGTCAAGATACGTAAAAAAGCACGTTACGTGGACGCTTCTAAATGCAATGGCTGCGGCACCTGCATGACCAAGTGTCCAGTCAAGGTCGATAGCGAGTTTGATGAGAAGTTATCCAAGCGTAAAGCCATTTATACTCCCTTCGCACAGGCCGTGCCCAATGTAACTGTGATCGATCGTGAGCATTGTACCTATTTTCTTAAGGGCAAGTGCCGTGCTTGCGAGAAGTTCTGTGAGCGCGATGCCATCGACTTTGAGCAGGAAGATGAGTTGATCGAGATCCAGGTAGGCAATGTGATACTGACAACCGGCTATAAGTTATTCGATCCATCCCCTGTGAAAGAATACGGCTACGGCCGGTTTGACAATGTATTGACCAGTCTCGAATTTGAACGTATGGTGAATTCAGCAGGCCCCACAGCGGGTCACATTTTGTTAAAGAATGGCAAGGAACCTGAAAGCATCGCAATAATTCACTGCGTCGGTAGCCGGGATGAGAAGTACCACGAGTACTGCTCACGCGTGTGTTGCATGTATGCCATGAAGTTTGCACATCTGTTAATCGAACATGTGCACGGGGCAAAGGTCTATGAGTTCTATATTGATATCCGCAGCCCAGGCAAGGGCTACGAGGAGTTTTACAACAGAGTCCAAAGGGAAGGTGCTGTTTTCTTTCGCGGCCGTCCCGGCGAGATCACCGATGTCGCCCTCACTCCTGAGGAGAAAGGTAAGCTCATCGTACAGTTTGAAGATACGCTGATAGGTAAGCAACGCCGTCTGCCGGTTGACATGGTCATCCTTTGTAGCGGCATCGAGCCGCAGTCTGATTCCCAGGAGATGGCGCACAAGTTTAATATCTCCTGCGGAAAGGAAAAGTTCTTCACTGAAAAGCACCCAAAGCTCGATCCCGTAGCGACCATGACCGATGGAGTGTTCATCGCTGGATGCTGTCAGGGGCCACGTGACATCCCAGATACCGTGGCACAGGCTTCTGCCGCAGCGGCCAGGGTGTTAGCACTTATCAATAAGGGCAAGGTGGAGATTGAGGCTGATACAGCCGTGATTGATGAGGACAAATGCTCCGGTTGTCGTGTCTGCAACCTGCTATGCCCTTACAATGCTATTACCTATATTGAGAAAGATAAGGTTTCGCACATCAATGAGGCGCTTTGCAAAGGCTGCGGTACCTGCGTGGCTGGTTGCCCGAGTGGAGCCATCATACACCGCCACTTCACCAACGATCAGATCGATGCAGAACTCCAGGGTATACTGGTTTAGTCCGCCTGTCACAGGTAACAGGTTAAAAAGGAGATAGATTTATGAGTGAAAACGTGCATATGACATTTATGGATGAAGTCGCAGCTCTGCCTGCCTGCGACAAGATCAATGAGTGCATCCAGTGCGGCGTCTGCAGCGGTTCATGTAGCACTGCTGAGCGCTGGGAATATCCCCCTCGCAAGGTTATTGCGATGGTCCGAGCGGGAATGAAAGATGAGTTACTTAAGAGCAACTCTATCTGGTTCTGTGTCTCCTGCTATCTTTGCACTGCTCGCTGTCCACGGGATATCAAGCCCGCCAATATCGTACATGGACTGGAATCCATGGCACTTAAGGAGGGCTACAAACCACCTACCACAACTACCACCATGTACAGGTCGTTTGCAGGCTCAATCACGGAATACGGACGTGTCTACGAGTTCGGATTCATGTTAAAATATTTCCTCAAGACCAATCCCTTCGCAGCTCTTAAGATGCTGCCATTAGCTATTAGCCTTTTCACACACGGCCGCATGCCACTCACTGCCAAGCCAGTCAAGGGCAGAGAACAGCTCACTAAAATAATCAGCAAGATGAGCGAAGGGGGTGTCAGATGAAATACTACGCTTACTACCCGGGCTGTTCCATGGAGGCCACCGGTGCGCCGGTGGAGACGGCTATCCATGCCATCGCCAAACCGCTCGACCTAGAGTTCATAGAGTTAGAGGACTGGACCTGCTGTGGTTCATCACCATACAGCGGTGTTGATAAATTCAAGGCCATTGGCATCACAGCCCGCACATTGGCTCAGGCCGAAAAGACTGGACTGGACCTGGTCACACCCTGCAGTTCTTGCTTCACCATTCTTCATGAGACCAATGACCTCCTCAAGGAGAACCACAAACTGGCCGATAGGGTCAGAGGGGCACTGTCAGAGGTGGGGCTTACCTATAACGGCACGGTCAGAGTCCGGCACGTTGTAGAAGTTCTGTTCAACGATCTTGGGCCCAAAACTATTGCTGCTACAGTAGTACGACCCCTCACAGGTCTTAAGGTGGCCTGCTACCACGGATGCCAACAGGTACGTCCTTCCTACGGCTTCGACGACTCTGAGTATCCGGACTGGCTGGATAAGATGGCCGTCGCACTGGGTGCAGAGCCGGTTAACTTCCCGCTTAAAGCCCGTTGCTGCGGCAGCTCTCTGGTCATTTCCGAGCCCGACACGGCCATAGAGCTTATTTACAGGCTGCTGCAAAACGCTGCAGACAATGGTGCGCAGGCTATGATCACGACCACCTGCCCCCTCTGCCATCTGGCTCTGGACGGCTACCAGGCCTCGGTTAACCGAAAATACAAAACCAAGTTCCATATTCCCGCTCTGGCCATCTCGCAGGCTATCGCTTTTGCACTGGGGCTCGATTTCAAAACATCGGGATTAAATGGTAATATAACCTCACCCCAAAAGCTGCTCGAACCTTTTATGGCCACACAGTCTCGATCAACTGAGGTAAAAATTCCTGCGGCATGAAAAGCATCGTCCTTGGCATCGGGAACTCTATTCTTGGAGATGATGGAGTGGGTTTCCGTGTCATTGAAGCTCTGGAATCTGCTCCTCCACCTGGTGATATCACACTTACCGCCTGCGATGTATCCGGATTGGCCATCCTCGACCTGATCGTCAATTACGATCAAGCAGTGCTGGTCGATGCTATTCAGACCGTAGGAGGCGTGCCAGGAACCATCTACCGCCTTGAACTGGACGATTTCAACACTACCAGGCACACTACATCTCCCCATGATATGGACCTACCCTCTGCCCTTGACCTGGGTAGAAAGCTGAATCTCAAGATTCCTGACAGGATCAGTATCGTAGCTATTGAGATCCCTGATGCCTACGTTTTCTCTCATAGCCTCACATCACCCATTCAGGCGGCGGTGCCCGAAGCCGTCAGAATCGTCCGTGACATCCTGTTGGAAAGGCCCTAAAATCGATAAAATGATTTAACATTGAATGCTCCCTGTATAATTTGACTGCATATAGCAACTTGAGTTAAATTTTATCACGAGGTAAATAACAAATGCCTATATATGAATATTATTGCAGTAAATGCCAGCACAAGTTTGAGCAGCTGAAGCCAATTTCACGTTGTAACGAGGATGTGGAATGTCCCAAATGCAAAATGCCTGCGAAAAGGGCTATTTCGAAATTCGTTTCACGTGTTCCGGCTGATCTGAGTTACCTGAGTCATATGCAAGAAGCGGCCAGCAGTGGGGGCAACTCATGCAGCAGTTGCACTTCCAGCAATTGTTCAACATGCGGGATGTGACGACTTTCAAGCATTGCCCGGTTTGCCTGTAAATCTTTTTTGCATAATTCTGCTTGCCACCAGCAGCAATAAAGCTCCCAGTATAATCGTACCAATGAGCATCAATGCAGCATCCCTGAAAAACCCTTGTGGGAACATCATAATCAGGTAGTCACGTGTCGGGTCGAGGAGCCACAGATCATTATTGAAGCTCAGAATGTGGAACAGATAAAAAAGACTGTCAAAATCAATTATTGCCCAAATAACTACTATCCCTGTAAAGAGAAGCGTTAGGATGGCCCCATAGCTAAGTGATTTTATTAGCGTTCCCGCACTCTGTGTGATATACAATACCACTACCACAGCCAGTAACAGAATAATCGAAGCTATCAGTACAATTCTGAAAACATCCGTGATCCCGCGCACATCTGCCAGGTGAGTCAACTCCTTGCTGTTATATAGCAGAGTTTCTTCTCCGCTCATATTTACACTTATCTGCGGCGTATTGCTCTGGCCTTTTAAGTATCCGGACATTGCAACGGCAACTTCATCAAGCTGATCTTTACTTATATGGGTTACCTGACTGATGTTATATTTGTTGAACCCGTATTTATATAAGGAAGTCGACCCGATAAAAATATTTACCACACCTGATATAATCAGTGCTGGAACGGCGAGGACAAAAACAATTCCGGCAATGGGCAATATCTTTTTTGTCATTTTATTCATCCTACTACTTTAGACAGATAGCAATTCCGGCTATTATGAGACCATTTTTACTGTCTGAGTTGTGTTATAATTTTATACCAATTCATCGGGTTAGCAGATGTTTACCCATCTTCATGTTCATACCGAATACAGTCTCCTCGACGGTTGCTGCCGCATCCCCCAACTGGTCCTCAAAGCAAAGGAATATGGCATGCAAAGCCTAGCCATAACCGATCATGGCAATATGTACGGGGTGATCGATTTTTATCAGTTTGCCAGAGATAATGGCATAAAACCTATCATCGGCTGCGAGATGTATGTAGCGGCTGGTGACCATCGCAGCAGGGATGTAGCCGATAAATCGAATTTTCATTTAACACTTCTGGCAAAAGATAATACAGGATATAAAAACCTTATACAATTAGTCACCCGGGCCAATATGGAAGGATTCTATTATAAACCCCGGATAGACAGGCAGTTACTTCAGGAGTACAGCGAAGGGTTGATAATCCTGTCTGGCTGTGTTCAGGGTGAGCTTGGTCAGTTGATCTTGCAAAACAGGCTCGCGGATGCTGAAAAGTCAGCCATATGGTATAAAGAGAACTTTGAGCATTATTATATTGAGATACAGAAACATCCCATCCGGGATGTGGAAAAGATCAATGAGGACCTCATTAAACTGGCCCGGAAATTGAATATCCCCCTGGTAGCAACCAATGATGTACATTATGTAAATAAAGATGATGCCTATATCCATGATGTACTGTTATGTATCGGTACCAAGTCTACTATCCAAGATAAGAACCGCCTAAAGATGGCAGGGGATTATTTCTATCTGAAAAGCCCTGCCGAAATGGAAAAACAGTATGAGGACCTTCCCGATTCGTTGCAAAATACGTCAACCATTGCTGACATGTGCAATGTCGAAATCGAGTTCGGCAAGCCACATCTACCCAAGGTTGAAGTCCCGCCGGGTAAAACAGCCCAATCATATCTTTCTATACTTTGCTGGAGGGGGCTGAAGGAAAGGTTGCCCGATGCGGACAGCGAGGCACAAAAGAGGCTTGCCTATGAACTTGAGGTGATTGAAAAAACGCAGTTTGCTGATTATTTTCTGGTAGTATATGACCTGGTATCATTTGTAAGGGAGCAGGGTATATTTTTTGGTGTACGGGGCAGCGCAGCCGCCAGCCTTGCACTTTATTGTCTGGGAATTACTGATATAAATCCTCTTACCTACAATCTTGTGTTTGAGCGTTTCCTTAACATTGAAAGGCATGAAATGCCTGATATAGACCTGGATTTCCAAGATGATCGCCGGGATGAAGTCATCA
>DFZI01000091.1 GCA_002383665.1 Dehalococcoidia bacterium UBA4060 | reverse complement strand
TCACCGTCAAGGCAGGGTTCATCGTCAACACCCCGTACTACGGTGTCCAGCTCCTCAGCCCGAACAACGGCTGCCTCGGCTGCAAGGTCAAACCGGCATCCTTCTCCTGGAGCCCCTGGAAAGATGCTACCAAGTACCAGATCGACCTGGCCAAGGATCCGGAGTTCAAGCAGCTCGTCGTGACCTCCACCACCACCACCACCGGTTACGAGTACAACGGCACGCTGGACTACAGCACCAACTACTTCTGGCGCGTGAAGGCACTGGAAGTCAACGGGCAGAACATTCCTTCCGACTGGTCTGCCACCTTCAGCTTCCAGACCGAATCCGCCCCGCCTGCAGCAGCGGCCGCTCCTGAAGCGCCCGCAACTCCGCTGTGGGTCTGGGTCATCATCGCCATCGGCGCCATCCTGGTGATCGTCACCCTCATCCTCATCTTCAAAACCCGCAGGGTGTAATTACCGGGCAGTTTACCGATAGTCCCGAAGGGGCGGCTTAAGCCGCCCCTTCCCTTTTCCCCACACAAAATGTTGAGCAACCGGGCGATATTAATTACAATTAATCTATGTATATATGTGTCAGGCGAGGTGAGATATGCATCATTCGATAAAAGCATTTATTTCCAGGGGAGACAGTCACTATATTGCTGAATGTCACGAAATAGCTGTGGTCACGCAGGGGAAAACTCTGGATGAAACAATTGCCAATCTCCGTGAAGCAGTGGCCCTTCACCTGGAAGGTGAAGATCCTGCCGATTTTGATCTGGTGCCCAACCCATCGCTCCTCGTGACGCTTGAGCTGGAGCCCTCAACTGATGCTTGGTTTTGAAATTCAGAATGGTAATTTCGCTCGTTTGACATCGCCAGCCGTCACGCCTATTATTCTCATGTAGCATGGATTTACAGGCATGAAAAACATACTTTCCAGCATAGCCTTACTGGCCGCCCTTCTGTGCCTGGCGGCCTGCTCGGACGGGACGACCAACCCGGCCGGGAGCCTGACTGCTTCCCCGGCGCTGTCATCTTCCCCATCACTGCCTGCGGCAGTGGCGAAGTACCTGCCGGGAGCCGATCCCGTGACCGGGCGCAACGAGCAGGTCGACCTGCGCTGGGAGCAGCTCTGCCTGG
Organism: Dehalococcoidia bacterium UBA4060; assembly: GCA_002383665.1. Taxonomy (GTDB): domain Bacteria; phylum Chloroflexota; class Dehalococcoidia; order GIF9; family UBA5629; genus UBA6808. The sequence continues at coordinate 2,958 of DFZI01000091.1, read as the reverse complement.
CCACAGGCTACGAGCTGCAGATCGCCGGGGACAGGGATTTCACACTGAGGATCAACCCGGCCATCAACAGCGAGGGTAAGATCTCGGCCGTTACCGGCTCCATCCTGCTGGATATGGATGAGACCAATATGACCTCACCGGCGGCCTGGATCGCACCGGGCGCACTGCCTGAAGCCGGTGCTACCTACTACTGGAGGATTCGCGTCTACAAGTCCGCCACCGGGCAGCTCGCCTACAGCCCGTGGTCCGAGGCCCGCTCCTTCTCCATCAAGCCGGGCTTCATCGTCAACACCCCGTACTACGGTGTGCAGCTCCTCAGCCCGGGCAACGGCTGCCCGGGATGCAAGGTAAAGCCGGCTTCCTTCTCCTGGAGCCCCTGGAAGGACGCCACCAGGTACCAGTTCGACCTGGCCAGGGATGCGGAGTTCAAGCAAATTGTCGTGACCGCCACGACCACCACCACCGGTTACGTGTACAACGGNNCCCTCCGACTGGTCAGCCACCTTCAGCTTCCAGACCGAGCCCGCACCCGCTCCTGGAGCGGGAGGCGAGAGATAATTACAGTTAACCTGTACCGTTTTAATTCAGGCAACTTTCAGGTCCGGAAGTGACATTTATTTTTAAAAGTTTGACATTTATGTCTGACAGTTCAACAATATTAACAGGGTATACTTTTGTTTAGTCGATCTATATAATTTCAGGGATGCAATTTGAGTGTCAGGATAAAGATGGCGTCGAAATCATTTGCTCAAAACAATGAGATATACTCATATGGACAGCAATATAAGTAAAATTCACTGCCCGGAGATAAATCTCAATTCATTAGAAAATCCGGGGCTTCCCACAATAATATATCGTAAGAATATTGATACCTTTTATCTCCATCTAAAAACTGATTGCCCGGCCACATCTTGCGATCTCGAAGGTATTTTATGGTTAAGAGTTGATATTCAAACTGGCGATATTATTGGCATTCAGATCGATGATTTCGAATCTGTTTTCCTGAATAAATATCCTGAAGTTGCTAAGGCCTGGGATGAAGCTAAAATGTTTAACAATAAGAAACTAAGTCCTGGCGAATATAATCCGAAGAGTTCTTTCTTGTTGACGATTATTAATCTCTTAAAAAGCCTGCTCACCAATCATACACCACAATCCAAGGCTGAAATAGTCCCGGCATGATTTGAATGTCTGATTCAAAAGGTGAAGGCGGAAGATATGAAGACGACCATCCCGGCAGCCCTGCTGGCCCTGCTCATGATAGCATTGATGCTCACAGGGGTGGGATGTGTCAGGCTAACCCATCCTGCCAGCAACATCCCATCGACTACGGGCAATGAGCCGGAGGCCACGGGCAGTGAACAATCAGCCACACCATCTACAGGACAGTTGCCAACACCGATAGAACTGAGTCAGACTGGCCCACCGGCGGTGCCGACCATCCTCTTTTTCAAGGCCATGCCGGAGGCCATCAGCACCGGGCAGGCCGTGACATTAAGCTGGAGCACCAGAGACGCAACCTCGGTGACACTGTCAGGCATCGGTGATGTGCCTCCCACAGGCAACAAGATCGTGGTGCCCGTCAACAGCCATGAGTACACACTCACGGCGTCCAACAAGGCCGGCTCCACCTCGCTGGCGGTATCCATCAACGTTACCTCCTATATCAGCGACAGGCCTGACCTGACGATCATCGATTTCCGGGTGGAGGGCAAGAAGGCCTGCTACAAGATGAAGAACATCGGCCAGACGGCGGTCATCCCCGAAAGCTACACCAATCCCAATGCCAGGCCGAGCCTGACCTACCTGTACGTAGATGGGACTTACCGCGATGCCAGCCGCGTGGAGGTGCTGGCGCCCGGCGAGGAGCGCGAGCTATGCTTCCCCAACTACGAATGGACACACGGCAGCACGCGCACCTTCTCTCTGCCCGTCCGCATCTGCGCCGACGGCCAGAACCAGATCGGAGAATACGACAAGAACAACAACTGCCTGGTGCTGGACTGGTAGGGCCTTTTTCGGGACGATAGCACAGTCAGGCCGTGGCAGATATAAGGCGATCACAGGACAAAATGCGGAGGTGAAACTATGAAGCACAGGAACCTTTACCCACTATTAATTATCATGGCTGTCCTGCTGGCGGCCGCGGGCGGCCCGGGCTGCGTAAGGATAACCCCGCCCGGCGGGCAGGAAGGCGCCCCGGCGGCTGTGAGTGAGCCCGGCTCTGCGGGCCAGACCGCGCAAGAGGGCACAGCCGGTACGGGCACAGCCACCACCACTCCCACCCCCACTGTCACACCCGGTACAGACATAGAGCTGACAGGCGCTCCCGACCTGGTCATAACCGACCTCTGGCTGGAAGGCTGCATGATATATTACAAGATCAAGAACACCGGTACAGCCGATGCTCCCGGCACCACCAGCTACCTGTATGTGGACAACATGTTCCCGCCGATGGGCAGCACCAGCTTCTGCGACGTGATGAAGCCCGGGCAGGAGAGGACGCTGGCTTTTTCCAGCTACCAGTGGCCCGACTGCGGGCAGCAGCCATCCGGCACTTCGGGCGCCAGCCCGCTAACGGGCGTCTTTACACACGTAACCACGGGAACGGGTGATGTGGCAGGCTATATGGACTACAGCCTGCTCAACCACGCGGTGAAGGTGTGCGCTGACGGCAAGAACGAGGCGCGCGAAGGCAACAAGAACAACAACTGCATGACGAAGGTCTGGGGCATACTGCTCGATTACGACCTGCTGCCGGTGGCGCACATGGCGACCTGGAAGAACAGCGCCGGCGAGATGCCATCCTTCGGCGCCGAGGGGAGCACAGCCGGTGCCTACATCAAGATGAGCGACGGCGGCCTGGAGATGGTGCCGGAGCAGGTGCCGCAGGGCTGGATACAGGGCTACTGGGGCGTTTTCTCCACGGATAGGGAAACCAGGGCCGCCCAGACAGCC
>DFZI01000043.1 GCA_002383665.1 Dehalococcoidia bacterium UBA4060 | reverse complement strand
GGAGCAGGCCGTACAGTCCGTTTTCATAGTAAGGAAGTGATCCTGTAGATACAGGGAAAAGCAAAATACCGGTGATGAGCATCATTAAGCCGGAAATGAGCAGAAGCGCCACTTCCAACGGAAGATATGCTTCACGGGCGATTTGGTTTCTCGCCATATCCGCTAAACCTTTCCTGCTAATTCCTAATAATACGTTCCCTTGGTCCGATAGTTCTCACGGCGTTCGGCAGCCATCTGACGAACCATCTTATCGAATTCAGATCGATTTTCTCTGTAGAGCCTGTCGAAATCTCGCACTGTTTCAGGGAAGATTATAACCAGCGATTTTTTTTCTAACTCTTGAAAAATATAGTCAACTGCCTCATCAACGCTGATGGAATCGGGCGGGGGTGTCAAAGCTCCAAAAATTGCCGTCCTGACATTACCGGGGCAGAATACGCTGAAGCTCAATCCATCCGCCTCTAACTCATACTGCAAGCTCTCGGTCATTGCTATCACCGCGCTTTTGCTGGCGGCATAGACTGCTTGGTAAGGGGCGGGGACACGCCCGATAATAGAAGCAGTGTTGACGATGTGTCCAGATCCTTGTTCTCTCATAATGGGTATGGCGGAATAGGTGCCGTAAACTACGCCCATAAAATTTAAGTCCATGATAAATTTCCATATCTCAAAGGTGATCTTCTCGGTCGGATATGTCATGCCCATGCCGGCGTTGTTGAACACAAAATCAAGATGACCGTCAAACGCTTTAGCGGCGTGGATGAGCTTCTCAACTTGCTCAAGCTTGGTAACATCGGTGAGCTGGGGAACAACCCTTCCCGGAAATTTTTCGTTTAACCGCTCAGATTCTTTGCTGAGGTTTTCCTCTTTTACATCACCCATAAATACTGCCTTCGCTCCCCTCGAAAGCAGATGCTCGGTAAGCCCCAAACCGATGCCTGATGCCGCTCCGGTTACCACTGCGACCTTGTTCTCAAAATACCCACTCATATTTATACCTCCTTTTTATGGCAGATCAGGGCAAGATTTTTGAGTCGCCGACGTTGAGTCGTGCCGCACACTTCATCATCATGGCGTCTGTGTACTTAACCAGAGGCAGCTCTGCCAGCGCCTTGATGATGTGGCTCTGCGAAGGATGTTGCTCCGGGGTGAGCTGCGTCCACTGCACACTACCTTCCCCAATCCACACCTGTTTGGCAGCCATTTCCTGCGGGTAAAGGGTAGCATGGCTCAAGGTGGCTCCACCCTTTCCCAGGTTGGGCATATAGCGCCAGCCAAATAAGTTGACCTTGGGGTGCTCATTGATTTTGCCTATGTCTTTTTGAGATAGCTCACCCCTTTTCTGAAAGTCAATCGTAAGAAAAGTACAGCTTTCATAGCTGGCGGCTGTGAACCAGTGGTCCCCGAAATGACGTTCGGAGGCGATATCGGCAAAAAGCTTGGGGACACCATCCTCCTCCCGTCCTCCGATGATGGGACAGGTTTTGTTTTCCCATATCACCAGGGCATAATCGCCGCAAAGCCCTTCGGGATTCCCCAGATATTTTACCGGTGCCGTAATTTGTATGAGCCGATATTCTCCGCCTGACATCCAGTCCACATCTCGGCTGTTGCTAAACTGAATGGTTACTATCGGCTCCTGGAGCTCAAAATCCTCGGGGATGTATTGCAGGAGTGCCTCTGGTTTGGTCTCATATTTTAGGATAATAATCAGCATATCCCGATACTCTGTCCTCACCGGGTAAAACGGATAACCTCCAAAATGGACCGGCATCTTGTAAACGTAATCGTCCCTGAGCTTAAATTTTCCGCGCATAGCTCATCTCCTGTAAAAGTTCTTAAGACATTTAACCAAAGACCTGGGATGAATAATATTTTTCACTTAAAAAGCTTGCCTCCTCCTGCAAAGTAGCTTTATTATGTAGTTTAAAAGAAGCATGCTCCATATATGAGATTTACTTAGCCTGTATTCTACATTATTCAGACTAATCCCGCTATGGCCATATCAAAAATTTGTACTTATACATATAATCTGGCACACGTTGCTGTTTAGTGAGGTAAATATTTTGAGGTGAAAATGTTTGCCATGTCCCTTTGGTCGTGCCCTCCTTTTCAAGTTCAGATGAGGATCGATTCTATAGAGGTCGAGTTTGAGGCTGCGGGCTTGGTTGCATTCTGATTATCGTTGTCACTGATTCCAGGTGCGTCCGTTGTCTCTGCTGTGCGAGAGAGCTGCCTCCGTGCCGCTGGTGCCGGCAAAGGCCATCCGGCCGTTTGCCGACCATGCCACACGCACATCGCGTGATCCAGTGGGGGGCTTCTGGCTGGGTTGCCAGATGGGGGCTGAGGGTGTGTTGGCGAAGGGGTTCCCAGCGAAATAGGTTTGCACGGTGTAACAACTGCTGTCCCTGCATTTAGCTGCTCCCAGCAATAGTTTCCCATTCAGGCTGGAGCCATAGTAGGACACGGTGGCGATCGGCTCGGGTGCATTCATGCGGTAAGCTTGGGCATCATAAACATGATAGACATCCTGACCGGGGTGCGATTTGCTCCATGAGGCAATGACATGCCTGGATTGTGCCGAGCTGCCGTCGAAATCTGACGGCAGTGAGATGTCAGCGTAGTTGAGGGGTGTGCCGGCTGAGCCAGTGCCGGGAAGTCCTAACTCCACAGGATACCCGGGAGAGGTATTCCAAGCGGTAGTATTAGATCCCAGATCGCGTAATCCCATGAAAAGGTATGTCTTGGTTGCGCTGGAAGCTATGGCCAGAAGGGTGCCGTCTGACAGAAAAGAGGGTGAGTATTTGAGGGCGGCAATATCCACGCCTGTAATTCCCATATTGAGCCATCCGCTGGGAAAATTGGATAGTATATTGACCATGACCCCGCCTCCCGTGGCTCCGTCCCATAACCCGGCAGCAATTTCACGTTTGGGTGAACCGTAGTCACACGAAATGGCTATGCAGCGTGCCACCCGACCGGCGCCTATGGCTGCGGATAGCCCGGTCGGATTAAAGGTCAGACCGGAGTCAGCCGAGACATAGACCTCACGGCCTCCATCGGTGGCGACGGCTATCATGCCGGGATCATCAGGTGCTACAGCGATATCAACCCAGGGCAATCCGCCGCCCACTTTGCCTGATATATCGGTCCAGCCCAGCCCGCCGGAGTCCGAGCGATACAGCCGACCACCGGGAACGTTAAGGGCATACAGGATATCACCGCAAACTGCTATGCGGCTGACGTCTCCACCGATTAACATCTGTCCTCCGCTTACAGAGGGAGTTGGCTCAACCAAAGCTATTTCCGGTGCTTTTGCAGACACGGTGAAGCTACGGCTGGCCGGTTCGGATTCTATATCACCTGCTGAATCCTGCCCCTTTACATAAAATATGTATGCTCCGGGTGGGAGGTTGGAAAAGGTGCGTGATGTGTCGGGCAGAAAAGATGTGTAATCCCGATCGTAGCCCTGCAGATATGAAGCATATTTGATTGAGGAGATTAAGGCAGAATCATTGGAAGAGGAAGTGCTGGACCATCTGAAGGTTACAGTATTGCTTTCGATGCTTCCCGAGGGGCCTTCAATAATTTCTATCTTGAGCAGGATTGGTTCTGCAGGGGCAGGAGCGGGTGGAGCATCTGCCGGGGAAGTAATTGAAGGCGTAACCGCAGTCCGTTCACATCCTGCCATGTCGGCTGTCACCATCATCAGCAGGAGAATAAACAAGGGTATGTAGATATATTTATTAAATGCCTTCATCTGGTTTCCCCTGCAATTATTATAGCGCTTATTGCCTGAATTCAGCCTTGGCAATTGAAGTGGTATAATTGAATGTCTTTTATAGTTAGTCAGGAGGACGAAGTGCCCGAAGAA
>DFZI01000033.1:2928-6637 GCA_002383665.1 Dehalococcoidia bacterium UBA4060 | reverse complement strand
CTATTTCCGAACTTCCAGAGGAATTTCGGAAGCTGATGGAGAATGTAGATATAGTCGTAGAGGACTGGCCTAGCCGCCGTCAACTCAGACAGGTTGGGCTCACCAACCGCAGCGAGCTATTCGGGCTGTATGAGGGCACACCCCTCACCGAGCGAGACCAGCGTTATAACCTGGTTCTTCCCGATAAGATTACTATCTTCCAAAAGTCTCTCGAGGCGCAGTGCTCCGATCTGAATGAACTGAAACTCGAAATATCGCGTACCGTTAGACACGAAGTCGCCCATTTTTTCGGACTGGATGAAGCCACCATGGATGAAATCGAGCATGGGTATGATACTTAATCACTATTGATTTAGATTTGATTTTAGAGTAGAGTATTACAAAGGTTATCAATATGACAATATATTTTTAAGCTACATTTTGGAGGCTTATATTGATGAAAAGGTTGCTTAAATCGCTGCCGATTGCTTTGCTGGTATTGCTGGCACTACTAGCACCTGTTGCTGTACATGCTGCAGGTTTTTCATTTGAAAGTGCTTTGCTTTTGATTAATCAGACCCCCTCGGAGGCGCTAACAGGGAATCATGCTACTCACTATCAGGAGGGTGCCCTGCCCGAAGGTCTCACGCTTACCAAAGGCTCCCCCTTCATCTCTCCATCCGATGTTAAAGTCGGAGATCTCGTCACCGTTAAAATCAACGCTTCCAACAGCAGCACAGATGCTATTAACCACCAGCTTTCTTTACAGGTAAATGGGAAGGCTGTAGGCGCCCCCCAACAAATATCAGTAGGTCCAGGAGAGACCAAGGATGTCTCATTTCAGTTTACTGCTTCGACAGCAGGCACCAATGCTGTCGTAATCGGTACACTGTCAGGTACATTAAACGTCGGCGGTGGCTCTTTCTTTGACATGTTTCCACCCTACCTCTGGGCATTTGTCGGTGTTGTACTTGGAGTGATCATTCTGATGATCGTACTGTTAATGCTTAAGCCGAAAAAAAGACCGGAAGCTCAATTGGAACAGGGCAAGAAACCAGTCAAGGGTAAAGCTGGTAAGGCAGGCAAAGCTGGCGTTCATGATGGGCTAACGATGGCCTCACAGGACATGCCAAGACAAAGTATGACCGGCATGCCTGAAGGCATGCTTTTCGGCCAAGAAGCGCCACATACGGGCCCTAATATGATGGGTGGCCAGCATTTTTCAGGACAGCCATGTATGCAACCTGGCATGCAGCAGTTTGGTCCGGGACAGGAACAGCCAGGCATTCCCCAGCCCCAGCAATATGGTCCCAGAGGACAGGCACAACCTGGCATGCAGCCTCCATTTCCTGGGCAGGCAGGAACAGGTGGACAACAACCGTTTATGGGACAGGGCGTCCAGCCGTCATTTGGACAGGGTACGGGCCAACCCGGAATGCAACAGCCGGGAATGAGGGGCCCCCAATTTCCTCCACAACCTCCGATGGGTGTCGGCCCTCAACCTCAAATGGGGCCAGCTATGCAACCACCTTTCCCACAACAGGCAGGCCCTGGGGGGCAGCAACCTCCGGCAGGACCCGGTGTACCATTGCCATTCATGCCAGTACCTGGCATGCAATCACCGATGCAAGCTCCTGGTCAGCCGCCAATGCCTGGACCCATGCAGGCACAGACGCCATTTGGCATGCAACCCCAGATGGTTGTCGGCGGTTATCAGGCTATGGGAATGCCCAAATTTTCCGTAAGCAATCTGACCATCACGCCAAATAAGGTAAAGGTCAGTGAACAGGTAAATATCAGTATCATAGTATCCAATAATGGTGCCCAAACCGGAAAATACAGCGTAGTGTTAAGAATTGGGGGAGTCGTTGAGAATATCAGCGATGTAACATTACCGGCTGGAGCCAGTCAGACAGCCAGTTTTACTGTCATCAAAGATGCTCCTGGAGATTATTACGCAGACATCGATAGCCTGGGAGGATTCTTTACAGTCATACCCCTCAATCCACCAGCGTTTACAGTAAGCAACTTCACTATAGGTCCTGAGAGAGTCAGACAAGGACAACCTGTAACGGTATCTGCCATGGTCACTAATACGGGTGAGATCACTGGCAGCCATACACTCATCCTAAGAGTAAAGGGGCTGGCAGAAGGTCAACAGGAAGTAACATTAGGTCCTGGCAAAACACAGAATGTCGACTTCCAGATAATCAAAGACACACCTGGCTTCTACCCTGTTTCGCTGGAAAACTGGACAGGTAAGTTCGTTGTAGAAATGGACTGGACAGGCTGATACCCTTATTCTTTAGGATTGCTATCTACCTTTAGCAGTTTGTCAGTATCGGACAAATAATCTGTATAGAGGATACCGTTGAGGTGGTCAATTTCATGTTCCATGCAATTGGCGAGGAGGTTGTCGATTGCTTTTTTTCTGATTAACTTGCCATGTCGGTCTCGGGCTTTAACCTTAACGGAATATGCGCGGGTGATCTCCGCCTGATAACCTGGGATACTGAGGCAACCTTCTATAACCCTGCGTTCACCAGTTTTTTCTACAACTTCCGGATTGATAAGCACAAGCACCTCTTCATCTTCCGGCAAGCGTATTACAACTATGCGCAAAGGTACGCCAACCTGGTTAGCTGCCAGCCCTACACCCTGTGCCACATCCAATGTTTCAATCATATTATCGATCAGTTTCTGAACAAATTCATCCAGCCTAGTGACCTTTTTTGCTTTCGTCCTTAATATAGGGTCAGGATTTGTATGAATCTTCAATACGGCCATGATAAATAATTAAAGCACACCTGCGGGGTCAACGTCCACAATCCAACCCCGGGGGAAATCGATCCTGTCTAATAGTGTTTGCAATTCGTGGCCTAATAAAACTATCTGCATCTGGTATTTGCCCCGCAATCTTGATATAAAGGTTGCTGATGGCCCGATCACCTTTATGTTTCCAATCCCCATAGACGTAACATTGGCTTCCAGCAACTTCTGCATACGAGAACTTTCCAAATTGCATTTCTCGCTGCTCAGATTGGAATAAACCAGTCTGACCATATCATTAAAGGGGGGATACCCGAATTGTTTTCTGTGCTTCATTTCAATATTATAAAACCCGCCGTAGTCATATCTGGCAGCACATTTGATAGCATAATATTCCGGGTTAAATGTCTGCACAATTGCCCTGCCCGCTACAATACCACGTCCTGCCCTTCCCGCAACCTGGCAAAGCAATTGAAACGTCCTCTCACCAGAACGAAAATCAGGCAGGTTAAGGATCGTATCTGCATTTATAACCCCAACCAGCGAGACACCAGGAAAATCAAGTCCTTTGGCAACAATCTGTGTTCCAATCATAATATCGGCCTTCCTGGTGCGGAAAGCATTGATGGCCCGGTCATAATCATGAGCGTGAGTTATGGCGTCGCTGTCAAGTCTGATTACAGCAGCAGAAGGGAAAAGCCTGTGGCACTCAGCCTCAACAGATTCTGTTCCGATGCCGAAATGTCTGATGTCTTTGCCCTGGCAAACCGGGCATGTGCTGATATCAGAATATGTACGGCGGCAATGATGGCAAACAAGCCTGCGGTTTGAGGCATGATAAGTCAATGTACCTGTGCAGAACCGACAGGTTGGGACATAACCGCAATCACCGCATTGCACAAAAGTAGCCATCCCACGTCGGTTGACAAACAGGATCACCTGTTCATGCTTTTCCAGTTTC
>DFZI01000033.1:0-2920 GCA_002383665.1 Dehalococcoidia bacterium UBA4060 | reverse complement strand
TCGATAAGTTGATATTGTTTTTTTTCAGCATGGTGATATGACACCACATCCGGTGTAGCACTCCCCAATATCAGTATCGAACCGGTCAGGCAGGCTAATTCTATAGCCACATCGCGTGCATGATAGCGCGGCAGCTTATCGGTTTGCTTATATGACCATTCATGTTCCTCATCCACTATAATTAGTCCCAGTTCCGGCTGAGGAGCAAATATGGCACTGCGCGGGCCTATTACAATATCAAATTCCCCATCCCGTATACGCTGCCATTCATCGTATTGTTCACCTTCGCTGAGTTTGCTATGTAATATGGCTACACGCCCAGGGAAACGCGAGAAGAATCTATCGACGATTTGCGATGTAAGCACTATCTCCGGTACCAGACAGATACCTTTTTTACCCAGTCGGATGGTCTCTGCCAACGCCTGCATGTAGATCTCAGTTTTACCGCTTCCCGTCACCCCATGAAGTAAAAAAACTTTAGCTTTACCATTCTGAACTGTCGTGTTAATCGCAGCTTTTATCGGTTGCCAGGCTGTCATCTGACCGTCTGTAAATTTAAAAGGCAATTCCAGCGACAATTCACGCCGGTTTAGGGGATCACGCTTGACAGTCTCTCCCCTTTCAATGACTATGCCCCTGTCAATCAGCGACTTTATAGCGGTTCTCCCAGAGCCTGCCTTTTTCATTACATCTCTTGTTGACAACCTCCCACCAGTCGATAGCAAAATCTCCAATATACGAGCCTGTTTAGGCGATCCACGCTTCTTCAGATCAGCTATATACTGGGCTACTTCATCACTATCTTTATTTAAAGCAAGATACTTTATAATTTTAGGCTTGATCTCGATATTACGCTCGAAACCGGGGGGGAGCATCAAGGCTACTGATGCAAACAGGGGGGCTATGTAGTGTGCCGAAATCCAGCAGGCCAGACGTACACGCTCTGTAGACATGAACGGAATATCACTGATTATACTGATAATATCACGCGTGAAATCCACAGGGGAATAATCTGTAAGGCCCACGACAATGCCAGTTGTCTTTGTGGCTCCAAATGTCACCCACACCCCTTGCCCAACCATCACCTGCAATGAAGCTGGGATCGAATAAGTAAAAGCATGACGATGGCCGCCAGGCATATTGACAGCCACTTCAGCATATTTCATTTAAACTAATATTATTTAGTTTCTGCAGGCTCAGCTGGGACAGAATACGCTACGGCAGTTTCAGCCGATCCAGTATCACTACTAACTGCCGTTGCTGACACCTTTGCTTCTGCAATGGCCTCTCGCCTCTCCTTCAGCCTTGCTTCTTTGGTGCTCAACCTCCTGATGTAGTACAGCTTGCTACGTCTGACTTTGCCATGCCTGACAACCTCAATCTTTTCCAGCAGCGGTGAGGCCAGCGGGAATGTATGTTCCACCCCTACACCCGAGGTGACTCTGCGCACCGTAAAATTTCCACCCGCATCATTGCGGACAACTTTTATGATTAGGCCGGGGAACACCTGAAGACGTTCACGAGTAGCCTCCTTGACTTTAAAGCTTACTCTTACATTATCTCCAGTAGCCAATTTAGGCAGCTTCGGATTAATCTTCGTTTTACCTAAGTTCTTGATGTCCATCAATAAATACCTTTCCTTATTGAACTATATTTAATTATTTACCAGCCCGGCTGATCTGACTTTTTCCCATTCTTCATCTGATAGTGAAGCATTGTTTAAAAGATCAGGACGCCTGGTTGCCGTACGCATTATACTCTGTTCCCGTCTCCATAGTGCAATTTCCCTGTGATTACCCGACATCAACACCTCAGGTACAACCAATCCGCGGTAATCTGGCGGCCTGGTGTATTGCGGGTACTCAAGTAAACCGGCATTATGCGACTCTTCTTCAAGAGAAAACTCCGATCCTATTGCTCCAGGGAGCAGCCTGACAAGGCAATCAATCATAACCATGGCCGCTGTTTCACCGCCGCTCAATAGATAATCACCTATACTGATCTGATCAGTAGCCAGATATTCGGCTACCCGTTCGTCTATGCCCTCATAATGGCCACAGATCAATATTATATTATTTTCTTCGGATAGCTTTCTAACAATATCCTGTGTCAGGAGCCTTCCTTGTGGAGTCAATAATATTACTGGATATCCAACACCCTTGATGCCAGCCTTAATAGATTCAACCGCTTCAAAGATCGGCTCCGGCTTCATTATCATGCCAGCACCACCACCATAAGGATAGTCATCCGTAGTATGATGTCGATCGTGTGTATAATCCCTTATATTATGTAGCCTGATATCAACGATCCCACGTATACCAGCCCTGCCAATAATACTATGATTCAGGAATCCCGCAAAGGCATCTGGGAACAGTGTTAGTACATCAATACGTAGCATTTTCACTCCACTAAAGCACAAAACAGACATTAATTTTACCATACCTTCATCCTGCCACCAACTTATCAAATACAGGCATCCAGCCCTAGATATTGTAAAACAGACCTTTAACCACAACATATAGTATTGTGTGCACAATTTTACCTAATTATTGTGTTTTTCAGGTTAATTACCCATTTTTACAGATTGGTTTTTTCTAAAAAAGTCATGAAGATTTCCCTGAAAGACTATTGACAAGTGGGATTAAAAGTGTAGATAATGGGGCATAGTGGTGAAAAGTGGTAAAAAATGGTAAAACAAGGGAATGTAAACAACATGGTAGTTAACGAATACTGTAGAAGGATTATCGACGAGGAAATATTCTCGTTCTTAAAAAAACACGAATTTGTCGGTCTCAAATTGCAGTTACTCATCTTCTGGGGGAAACACCCGGAGGCCAGCTTTAATCTCGATGGTATCGCACATGTGATGGAAATTACAAGGAATCATTTAATGGAATTGCTGAAGGAGCTAATCGATAAA
>DFZI01000050.1 GCA_002383665.1 Dehalococcoidia bacterium UBA4060 | reverse complement strand
CCATCGATGGCTTCCTACCATCCCAGTTTATCTCTCCGAACACTGGCTCCGCTGTATATCCACGCCTGGCATAGATCTGTTTCCCCCAACATCATGGCTGGGTGGTAAGCTGGTGCTCCACCACCTTCATACTTGGTCAACAGTGGCAATAAATCCATGGTATCCACCACTTCATTGACAATGCGCGCCTCATGATCCTCTGGTACAAATTCATCAAGCGAAGGCGGAAGCAGCAACCCCTGGCACTGGCTGTATTCCCTGAATATCTTCATTCGCATTTACCTGCGGCAGAAGCATCCTCTACGCACATTTTACCCCGTCTACCTTATCAACATCTACTTCTCCACCGGACTTTTTGGACAGCCTGATTTGAAAGCTTATCAGGATGGTCGTGAGGCCAGGATAAGACTGGGTGAGTATTTTCACTTCTATGACACCAACCGCACACAACAGGCGCTGGGTTACCGGACACCTTTAGATGTGTATAACAGTACTTTGTAAAATACTTGTATCAACGTGGTAGAANNTTGATGGGTCCACCTCAGATGCCACCTCGATTTAACTTAGACTTAACGCAGCGCGTAAATTGTCATTTACAGCTTCCATATCAGCTTTGGATATGGCTCCAAGCTTACGAGTGATCATGCCCTGCTTGATAGTCCTTATGATACCTGTTACCACCGAAGGGAAAAGAAGTCCAGCCTCCTCCCAATCCTTGATAAGATGGTCGCCAACTAATATCCTGTCAGTCCTGCTGGTTATGGCAGCAATAATAGTCTCTTGGCGACTTCGTTGGTAAGTATCTGAGTTGACTATAACCGCTGGACGCCGTCTCTCTCCGGTTTCATCGGTGAAAACAAAACTAATTAGGACTATGTCTCCCCGGCTATACTCGGTCATAGGCTGCATCCTTTTCGTTGTCCCAGATTTCTGCCAGCACTGGGTCAGCTTTTGCTGTCAGCGTCAGGAGCCTATCAATATTTGCCATTTCTTCTCCTGGTCGCAATGCGTTGTCAAGGTCCTCTTTGCGAAACCGGCGATAGCGTTCTTTGCCGATACGGAAGGCTGGTAGCCTGCCTTCCTTGGTCAGCTTATAAATAGTTCTTTTAGAGACGCATAAGTATTCAGCAGCTTCCTGTACGGTAAACCATTCCTTGGCGATAACCATGAAAATACCTCCACGCAAGCAGACTCTTTTAACTCGGTATCATTGTAGCACTTATGGGCAAATATAGACAATATAGAACCGTGATAGTGGTCCAGATAAAGAGACTGGGTTATCACTAAACACAATACTGACTTTCATGACCTTGTTTATTGTGGACGTTGAGGACGCGTTTATGGCATCTATTTTAAGGTGCTGCCGGTTGTAAAATACCTCCGGAAACTTCTGCTTACATAAGTTATCCTTTCAGGGCCTTGCTATAATATAGCCGATGAAAAATGCTGATATAGCAACGGTGTTTGAGAACATCGCCGACCTGCTCGAGCTCAAGAACGAAAACCCTTTCAAGATCCGTGCCTATGCCCGTGCATCCCAGGTCATCCGACGTCTGCCGGAGGAAATGGAGATGATGGTGGAAGAGGGTAAGAGCCTGGAAGATATCCCGGGCATCGGCAAGGCTATAGCTGCCAAGTCGCTGGAGCTGATCAAGACCGGCAAGCTGAAGTACTATGAGGACCTGAAGGCCCAATTTCCCGAGGGAATTATCAAACTGCTGGATATCCCTAACATCGGTCCCAAGACGGCCTACAGGCTGGCTACCGAGCTGGGGGTGACCTCGGTCGATCAGCTTGAGCAAGCTGTCAGAGATGGCAGGGTGGCTGCTCTGGAGAGGATGGGCGAGAAGACCGCTGCCAATATTTTGCATTCTGTTGAAGCCTACCGTCGCAAGGATACTCGTATACCGCTGGGAGAGGCCCTGCCCGCAGTTGAAGAGGTGCTTGATGCCCTGCGCAATGTTGCGGGTGTACGGAATCTTACGCCCGCTGGCAGCCTGCGCAGGTTCAGAGAAACCGTGGGGGATATCGACCTTATGGGCACAGCGGATGACCCTGAATCAGTGATCGATGCCTTTGTGAAATTGCCTCAGGTCAGGGAGATATTGTCCCGTGGCCCTACCAAGACCAGCGTGATCTTGCCGAAGGGGTTGCAGGCCGACCTGCGCATGGTTGAGCATGAGGATTTCGGCTCGTTGTTGCAGCATTTCACTGGCAGCAAGGAGCATAATATTGCTCTGCGCACACGCTACCAGAAGCAGGGCCTGAGCCTGAGCGAATATGGGATTACGGAAACAAAAACGGGCAAGGTGCACAGGTTTGCCGATGAGCATTCCTTCTATGCGTTCCTGGGCCTGCAGTATATACCGCCCGAGATCAGGGAAGATATGGGCGAGATCGACCTGGCTGCCAAGAATGCCATTCCCCGCCTGATAGAGAAAGCTGACATCCGGGGTGACCTGCACTGTCATACTGACAGCAGTGATGGCATTGATTCCATTGGGGATATGGCAGAGACAGCCAGGGCATTGGGCTATGAATACCTGGCCATTACCGACCATTCCAGTGGCCGTAACATCCCCTCCGACAAGAAGCTGGACCGGCTGAAGCGACAGGCCGCCGAGATCGACAGGTTGAATGCGACGTATAGAAATTTCAGGCTGCTTAAAGGTGTGGAAGTGGATATCAGGGCCGACGGCAGTTTTGATCTTCCGGATGATGTGCTGGCCGGTCTGGACATTGTAATCGGCTCAGTGCACTCGTCCTTTCTGCAGAGCAGAGAGCAAATGACGAAGCGGATTATCGGCGCTATTGAAAATCCCAACATTGATATCATCGCCCATCCCACCTGCCGCAAGATCGGCGAAAGGGAGCCTGTGGATGTCGACCTGGAGGCGGTTTTCCAGGCTGCTCTCAAGCACGGTAAGGCCCTGGAGATCAATGCCATGCCCGACAGGCTTGACCTCAAAGATATATATGCCTACCGTGCCCGCGAG
>DFZI01000069.1 GCA_002383665.1 Dehalococcoidia bacterium UBA4060 | reverse complement strand
TGTGACCGATCTATATTATAGGTTGCCTGAGGGCATAAGCTAAATGATTTGATGAGTAGCAAGACGATGCGGGGCAGACATTGAAGTAAATAGATCAGATCATGCTCATAATAACAAAAACAAAAAAAGGAATTTTGTGGTATAAATAACCTAAAATTTCTGGAGGTAAGGAGATGACCATAAAAAAAGTATGTGTTATTGGATCAGGGACTATGGGCAATGGAATAGCTCAGGTGGTGGCTACGGCAGGCTATGAAACAGTGATGGTCGATGTGAAACAGGAATTTCTTGATAGGGGGATGAAGGCTATAAAAGACAGCTTGGGCAAGTTTGCTGCTAAAGGCAAGATAACCCAGGCGGACATGAATAAAACTATATCTATGATTCATGTGTCAACAGACCTGAAAGAAGCGGCTAAAGATACGGATTATGTTATTGAAGCGATATTTGAAAGAGCTGACGTTAAATTGCCGGTGTTTGAGCAGCTCGAAAAAATATGCCCGAAACATACTATTCTGGCATCTAATACCTCTGGTATCCCGATAGGTCTGTTGTCGGCAGCGACTAAACGTCCAGACAAGGTTATCGGCATGCATTTCATGTCTCCGGTGCCAGTGATGAGAGGCCTGGAGGTTATCAAAGCTTTACTTACCTCGGAAGAGACCCTTAAGCTAAGCCTTGATTTTGGCATGTCTATAGGCAAGGAAACAGTAGTCGTCAAGGACTCACCTGGCTTCATAACTAATAGAATAATACCCCTTGTGATAAACGAGGGGGTAAAGTTACTGGAAGGAAATTTAGCCACTATAGAGGATATAGATAAAATCGTTAGGTTGTCGTTCAACTGGCCCATGGGTCCATTTGAGTTAGCCGAACTGGTCGGTATTGATGTTATTGTGGATTTACTCGAAGGTATATATCAGCAGACCGGGTGGGAAAGGTATAAACCGACCCCGTTGTTAAAGAGGATGGTAGAGATAGGATATCTTGGCAGGAAAACTGGCAAAGGTTTCTACACTCTGTATGGTAAGAAATAATCCAGTTTTACCTCGTCAGAAACAATAGCGATAGATCATCCATAGGAGGAATCCTCGGATAAGTCCTATTTAAGCCTGAGCGGCAGGCCGGCCGTCATCAGGTACACTTCGTCGGCGCAGGCGGCCAGCACACGGTTGGCGTTGCCCAGTACGTCGCGGTACAGGCGCGCCAGAGGGTTATCAGGGACTATGCCGAGGCCGACCTCGTTGGTGACCAGTATATAAGAGCACTCCCTGCGGGACATCAGGCTAATCAGTGCGTCGATCTCAGCGGCAGCGCGTTTTTCAGCCTCATCCGGCGGATTTCCGTCTCCCAGGCAGTTGGCTACCAGCAGTGTGATGCAGTCGATCAGGATCACATCATATTTTGAGCAGATAAGGCTCAACTGCCGTGCCGTACCTGTGCTGGCCTCCAGCGTCTCCCAGGCAGTGGGGCGCGACATCTTATGTGCCTCGATCCTGGCTC
Source organism: Dehalococcoidia bacterium UBA4060 (assembly GCA_002383665.1). Taxonomy (GTDB): domain Bacteria; phylum Chloroflexota; class Dehalococcoidia; order GIF9; family UBA5629; genus UBA6808. Next base: position 3,190 of record DFZI01000069.1, on the reverse strand, counting down.
GCATCTCGTCGTCGAGCGCCTGCGCCGTAGCGCAGAAGAGCACCCTCTTGCCCGTTTCCTCTGCCAGATGACGGGCAAAGTCGCTCTTGCCGCTGCGGGCGCCGCCGGTTATGAGGATAACCCTGTTAGCGTGTTTTTTAACCATCTTCTTGTTCATGGAAATATGATCAATGCATTGCCGGGGAAGGCATACCCGTGCGAGCTGATGACGAAGATCAGGAGCAGTGCCAGCACCTCTCCCGCCTCCACGATGGCGCCGTAGCAATCCCCGGTCAGCCCTCCGTAGATGACGGTGAGCATCGCTCCCAGCGCGCAGACCAGCGCCAGCAGCCCGGCCATCAGCAGCAAGCCCTCCAGCGGACCCAGACAGAGCAGGCAGATGACCAGTGTGATCACGCTGCCGGCGATGAATCCCGACCACCTGGCGCCGTGCTTGACGGCAAAGCCCGTGCCATCCTCTCTGGCGGAGGGGAAGATGAGGATGGTGCCGCTCATGGCCCAGCGGCTGGCAGCGGGAAAAACAAGCATGGTGGCAATGCCGGCAGTGCCAGAGAGTGCGGCGAACTTGAGCAGCAGGATCAGACAGGCCCCGGCGATGCCGAAGGCGCCGACACGCGTATCGGACATGATGGCGAGGCGCTCTGCACGGGTCTTCCCGGCTGTCAGGCCGTCGCACGTGTCCATCAGCCCGTCGAGATGGTGGGCGCCCGTCAGGATGGCCAGTGTCGCCACCAGCAGCGCCGCATTGACCGCCTGCGGAAAGACGGTGCGCAGGAAGAAGACCAGCCCGCTCAGGACGATGCCGATGACCAGGCCCACGACAGGGAAAAAGGCGATGGACCTGCCCAGTTGCACGGTGCCGCCGTCATATCGTGATGGCACCGGGAATACGGTCAGAAATTTGAGCGCAGTGAAAAAGCCCATGTCAGCTTCCTCCTTCCATGTCGGAGACCTCCGCCTCCTCAAAAGTTGCCATCTGTGCCAGCGTTTTGACGGCTGCCTCACAGAGAAAGATGCCCAGGGCGGCGCCGGTGCCCTCGCCCAGCCTGAGATTGAGGTCGACCAGCGGCTTCAGACCGAGATGTTTGAGGCAGACGGCATGGCCGGGCTCGGCCGAGAGATGCGAGGCAATCAGGTAGTCCTTGATGTGTGGACAGAGACCTTCGGCGATGAGAGCGGCCGAGCCTGAGATCAGTCCGTCGATGACCACGGGCACACCCGCGGCCGCGGCGGCCAGCATGGCCCCGGCCATCCCGCCTATCTCGAAGCCTCCTACCCTGGAGAGCACATCCAGCGCATCGCCTTTATCTGGATGGTTGATCTCTAACGCACGGCTGATGACGTCGATCTTGAGCTTCAGGCGGTCATCGCCGATGCCCGTCCCTCTGCCTGTAACACTGGACGGCGGCTTGCCCGTGACCGCCGAGATGATGGCGCTGGCCGCAGTGCTGTTGCCTATGCCCATCTCGCCCACGCCCACGATATCCATGCCCTTTTCCAGCTCGGAGCGTACGACCTCGATGCCGCCCGTGATGCTGTCCATGGCCTGCGCCCTCGTCATGGCGGGACCTTGCAGCATGCTGGCGGTGCCGAAATCCACCATCTTGCAGACCAGGCCTTCATGGGGGTCGAGGCCGCCCTGGACGCCCATATCCACCACGGTCAGCCGTGCCCCGACCAGCCTGCCCAGCACGTTGATAGCGGCTCCCCCGTTCAGGAAGTTCAACACCATCTGGCGGGTCACCTCCCGGGGGTAAAGGCTCACGCCCTCGCCGGCCACCCCGTGGTCGGCAGCCATGGTCAGGATGACCTTGTGGTTGATCTCGGGCAGGGGGCGGCGCATGATGCCGGCGATCTGTATGGACAGGTCCTCCAGCATACCGAGGCTGCCGCGCGGCTTGGTCAACTGCGCCTGTCTCAGGGCAGCCTGCTTCATGCTCTCCTTGTCCGGCGGACGGATGTTTTTTATCGTCTCATCAATCAAATTCATGGCCTGCCGGACCGTCCTCAGTACTCAATTCCCCGGCGCTGCTTGACACCCTCGTTGAAAGGGTGTTTGATCATAAGCACCTCACTGACCAGGTCGGCCTCCTTGATCACCTCTGGCGGCGCCTTGCGACCGGTGAGCACAAGCTCGACCTGCGGCGGCTTCTCCTTGATCAGGTCCAGGATATGTTGCAGGCTGATGAGCCCCCGCCAGTGTGCGATGAAGATCTCATCGAGCACGACCATATCGTATTTGCCGCCTTTGACTGTCTCCCCGGCGAACTTGAGGGCCGCCAGCGCCTCCTCCCTGAGTTGCTCATCGCTTTTGGTGAAGATATTCCCCGCGCTGAACTGCTTGATCTCGAAAGCGCCGCATTTTTCTGCGAAGATATGCTCTCCGCCCCGTTCACCCTTGAGGAACTGGATGACGATGACCTTCATGCCCTGTCCGGCGGCGCGCAGGGCCTGCCCCAGGGCCGCGGTGGTCTTGCCCTTGCCGTCGCCCGTGTATACCTGTATCAGGCCTTTGAATCTGCTCTCTTTCATGTTTACCTCCCTCCGATGATAGTGTAGATCATGTTCATGTCGATGCTCTTCCTGATGATATCAGACAGCTCATTGTAGCTTTGCTCCAGATCGATGGCCCCCTGCCTTACATTGCTTCGACCCCTCTCAGGATAGTTATTGCTGAACGGTCTGCCTGTGAAAGCCGAACTATCGCTCAATCTCTCGGCCTGCCCCTCGGAGTTGAGAGAGTCCTCCTGCGGGATGTTGATCCCATGGAAATAGGGTATGACACCCAGCACGGGCAGGGAATAGCGCTTTTCCAGGAAGTTTAGCCCTGTTTCAAGCAATGAGATGTCGCCGCGGAACTTGTTGATGATGAAACCCCGGATGAGCTTCCTGTGGTGAGATGGGAGCAAAAGCATCGTGCCGGCCAGGGAGGCGAACACGCCGCCCCGGTCTATGTCTCCCACCAGCAGCACCGGCGCCTGTGCCATCTCGGCAATGCGCATGTTGGCCGTTTCCCTTTTCCTCAGGTTGATCTCGGCAGGGCTGCCCGCCCCCTCGATCACGATGATATCGTTGTTTTCCGCCAATAAACTATACGACTCCCTGATGACGGGCATCAGGCTGAGGCTGTGACGGTAGTAGCTGCGGGCATCATACGTGCCTGAGGCCTTTCCCCTGATGATCAACTGTG
>DFZI01000002.1 GCA_002383665.1 Dehalococcoidia bacterium UBA4060 | reverse complement strand
GTTACCGGTGTGCGCCATTTCAAGCATTAGACAGCCGGTCTTATAATATGGTGGTGAGCCGTGTTAATAGTGAATATAGATACATTCAACCGGGCGCGCAGCCAGGTCGTCGACCCGGTCACACGTCCTGAAGGCCTGGAGATACTCAGGAGGATACTGGATATCAAGCAATCCCACCTCTGGAGGTCGGAGGCCATCGCACCCTGCTGCGGCAGCCTGGGAGGCTTTGCCTGTCAGCTTGGCGAGGAGACAGACCTGCTGGAAAAGGCCATAGATCTGATTGAGCAGGACAAACTGGCATCTGCGGAGCCTCTGCTGGACCGTCTGGGCCTGCTGATCAGCCGTGGCCTGGGACAGCAGGAGACACCCGAGCTCATCGAGAGGCTGACCGCACAGCCCGATAAGGCTGAATCCTGATCAGCATGGCTGACAAGCTGAAATATGGCATTATCATCACGGCCGTTATTCTTGCCGCTGAGATAACGGGCGGCCTGATCTCCAACAGTCTTGCGCTGCTGAGCGATGCCGGTCACGTCTTTGCCGATGGTGTGGCACTGCTGCTGAGCTGGTACGGTGTCAGGCAGGCAGAGAGGGAGCCTACCCGCCGTATGACCTTCGGCTTTCACAGGGTGGGTGTGGTGGTCGCCATTATGAATGCCGTGGGGATCGTCGTTATTGCAGGAATCATCATTTACGAAGCATGGCAGCGTTTCTTCTCGCAGCCGGAAATCAATGGTATGCTGATGCTGTGCATCGCCCTCGTCGGCCTGGCTGCCAATATTTTTGTGGCCGTCTGGCTGCATGCCGACCGTAAGGAGAATATTAATATACGCAGCGCCTTCTGGCATGCCGCCGGTGACGCGCTGGCTTCGGTAGGTGTGATAGCGGGGGCGGCCATAATCATGTTCACGGGACTCAACTGGGTGGATGCGGCTGTGAGTGTGCTGATCAGCATTATAATCCTGGCTTCGGCCTGGGGTATTTTGAGAGAGGGACTACGCATCCTGCTGGAGGGTGCCCCGCGCCATCTGAATGTAGAAAACATAGCAGAAACCCTGGGGAACCTGCCCGGTGTCAAAGATATACATGACCTGCACGTCTGGAGCATATCATCCAATTTGCACGCACTCTCCTGCCATGTTACCGTGGATGATATGTCGGTCAGCCGCGCCGAAGAGATCCGGCACAGCATTGAGGAAGTGGCGAAGGAAAAATACGGCATCGGGCATACCACGGTACAGGCAGAGTGCCAAACGTGCGGCAACGGCGAGCTGCTGTGCAGGCTCAATATAAGCGAAAATAATAGGGAGCAGGATAGCAACCATTAAATGCTGTCTATGGTCATGGCTATAATATATTAGGAGAGAAAGGCTGTCGGGGTTATGGGGAGATGGCAAACGGGATCGCTTTGCCACAATGTACGTGATCGAAGCAGCTATCCGGAGGGGTTGATGCAGGAGTGATAGCTTGAGAAAAATTATAAATATCGCCCACAGGGGATTTCACAGGGACTTCCCTGAAAACACGCTCGAAGCGTTCGAGGCAGCCTTGCTGCTGGGGGTTGACGGCGTGGAGTTTGATGTACAGGAAACGGCCGATGGAGAGTTCGTTGTATTCCACGATGACTGCCTGGGGGAACGGAACATCACGCAGATGACCGCGGACGAGGTCTGCCGGGCACACATCGGGGACGAATATTCTATCCCTTCGCTGGAAGATGTCCTTGAAGCCTGTGGACGTGAGATGATACTGCTGGTTGAGCTGAAGCAGGTGCGCTCGCTGGAAAAACTGATGGAGGCCCTCTCTGGCGGTGCCGATATGAAGATGGTTGTGGTCATATCCTTTAACCGCAGCCTGATAAAGAGGCTGGATAAAATCGCCCCCGAAGTGATGAAAGCGGTGATCGGCGGACAGGTGTATGGCAGGNNGTCCATGCTGCGGGCGGACTGGTATTCGCCTGGGACTGTACTGATGTTGACAGCGTCAAGCATGCGCTGGAATTTGAAATCGATGGCATCATCTCGGATTATCCCGACCTTGTGATCGAAAAGGCCACGCATGAAAACTGACATCGTATACTGCGGGGATTGCCTGGATGTTCTCAAAAAACTGCCGGATTCCTGTGTGGATCTGGTATACATCGACCCTCCCTTCGGATCCAACCGCGACCAGGTGGTGCGGGGCAGGGAGAAGAGGCGGTTCAGCGACAGGTTCGAGGATGTCACAGCCTACCTGAAATATATGAAGCCACGCCTCTTGCAGCTATACCGGGTGCTCAAGCCGACCGGCAGTTTCTATTATCACTGCGACTGGCATGCCTCGCACTATGTGAAGGTGATGCTGGACGGCGAAGACCTCTTCGGCTATAAAAATTTCCAGAACGAGATCGTATGGTGCTATAAATCGGGCGGCGCCAGCCCGGGCAGGCGCTTCAGCCGCAAGCACGACATCATACTTTTTTATACCAAGTCGGAGGACTATACCTTCAATGGCATGAAGGAAAAGTCCTACAACCGTGATTTCAAGGCCTATCGGTTTAAAGGTGTGGATGAGTACCGCGATGAGGCCGGCTGGTACACGCTGGTGGGCATGAAGGACTACTGGGAAATCAAGATGGTGGGCCGCACCAGCCGCGAACGTCTGGACTACCCCACGCAGAAGCCCCTGGCCCTGCTGGAGCGCATCATCAGCGTCAGCAGCAATGAGGGTGACCTGGTGCTGGATGCGTTCTGCGGCAGCGGTACAACACTGGCGGCTGCCCAAAGGCTCGGGCGTAGATGGATCGGCATCGACACCTCGCCTGAGGCATGCAGGCTTGCTTCCCGCAGGCTGGCACATTTCCAGCGTGCAGACGGCCGCTGCGAGCATGGAGATTAGCGGCGGCACTTAATGCTATCATAAAGGTCCGCAGCTAATCTTTTAGACTGGGATCTCTGAAAAACAAAATAGCAGCCGAGGATATTTTATCGCATGTTTGTACAAAGATCGGAGCACATCAATTTCTTTTCACACCTGGCCGCCTCACTGGCCATGCTGGCCGGCTATATCCTTCTGCTGGTGAAATCGGCAGGGTCGCTGGAAGGTATTATGCTTTCGACCGTATATGGACTGTGCGCCCTGTTTATTTTTATCTCCAGCACCGTCTATCACGGACAGAAAAGGGAAGAGGAACTGGACAATCCCTGGCGCAAGCTGGACCATATCGCCATTTTCTTCATGATCGCCGGTACGTATACACCGATCTGTTTTGCCTACCTGGATATGTACTGGTGCTGGAGCATCGTCGGCGCACAGTGGCTGCTGGTAATCATCGGACTTGTATATAAACTGGTTTACATTCAGGGGCCGAGGTGGCTGTCAACGTTGATCTATGTCCTGATGGGCTGGATGGCCCTGATTCCGCTTTACCAGTTAATCATCGCTATGCCTGCTCCCGCGTTCTGGATGCTGCTGGCCGGGGGCATCGTTTATACAGCGGGTGGGCTGATTTATGCCTTGAAAAAACCTAATCCCAGCCCCGGTTTCTTCGGCTTTCACGAGATTTTTCACCTGCTGATACTGCTGGGCGCTTTGCTGCATTACCTGGTGATATATATTGCTATCACGGGCCTGGTAAAATTGAGTTAAACTATATAGCCGCAGTATTTGAAGAAGGGCGGCTGGCTAAACGCTGATGAAAATTGAAGTACTGGGCGCTCACAATCTGGAGACCGACAGGGCCAGGCTGCCCTGCCTGCTGGTGGATGATGTCATCGCCCTTGATGCCGGCGGCCTGACCTCCAGCCTGCCGCTGGCAAGGCTCCAGGCGATCAGAAGCGTGCTGCTCACGCACCATCATTTCGACCATACGCGCGATCTGATTACGCTGGCTGCCTTGGATAGCGTGCCGCCCTCAACGGTAGAGGTCTACGGGCTGCAGGATACGCTGGATGTGGTTTACCGCTATTTGCTGGATGGCAAACTGTACCGCGATTACACGGTTTGGCCTTCCCCGGGATCACCCAGGCTGTTGCTGAAAGCCGTCAGTCCACTGGAGAAATTGGTCGTCCGGGATCATGCGATTATGCCCGTGGAGGTTGGACATTCCGTGCCGGCGGTGGGATTCCTGATCACAGGTGAAGATGGAAAGAGCATTTTTTATGCAGGCGATACCGGGGCGGGACTTAACGGATGCTGGCGTCATATATCTCCGGAGGTGCTATTCATCGAGGTGACCGGGCTTAACAGCATGGGGGAGGATATGTGCAGGCTGGGGCACCTGACGCCTGGCCTGCTGGCAGGCGAGCTCCGGCAGTTCCAGCAGATCAGGGGCTATATGCCGCGTGTCGTCGCCGTGCACGTGCCGCTGCTTTACGAAGATCAGTTGAAGGGCGAGCTGGAGACAGCCGGGAGG
>DFZI01000082.1 GCA_002383665.1 Dehalococcoidia bacterium UBA4060 | reverse complement strand
ATCCGCGTGAAGATGACTTCAAAGCCCTTGATATAATGGCCGATGCCATCTCGATCAAACATAAAGAGCATGGATATAAATAAGTATCATAAGGAGTGGGCAATATGACCTACTGGATGTGTGATAAATGCAGTTTTGTTATCGAGATGTCCAAACCACCGGATCCTTGTCCTGGTTGCAACAATAAATGTACCTTCAGTGATGTCACATGCTATACGCCCGAGTGCGGGGGAATAGGGAGCCTGGATACAAGACTTGTCGCTCAGCGTGCTATCAAGAAGGAAAAACCTGGCAAAATAGTCCATTTCAGCGACCTTGTAAGGGGACGCAACACAGAAGGCAAGGAGAAGCATATTCCTGCCATTCAATTGTTGAAAGGACAGGGTCTGCAAGGCAAAGACCAGGTCGAAATACAGGTGGGCAGAGAAATACCACACCCCAACACGCCCGAGCACTATATAGCCTGGATACAGGCTTTCGGCGTCAAGAAAGATGGCCAGATCATCGACCTCGGACGAGAAGTGTTTGCGCCAGGCGTAGGCAAACCCATCTATGTGTTTAACATTGATGCCTCCGAGATCAGGCATATCTTCTCTTTTTCTTACTGCAATATCCACGGAGTCTGGGAGCAACACCTCGAACTTTAAGCATCAGCCTGGTAATAAGCTGCTACATGTTGCAGCTATTGAATAACGAATATAAATACAGTCACATTTTAGGGAGGTCATATGGCAATCGTTGGCCCCGATGGCACTCCTACTGAGTCAGGTTCAAAGCTTTTACTGGCAATAAAGGCAGGCTACTCCTCACTCGATAGCATCTCCAGGATAAGCGGGCTGCCCGCTCTAATAGTGAGAGACGGACTGAGAGACCTGGAAAGAGCAAGACTTGTGCGGAAAAGTGATGAGGGTTATATACTTGATGACCGCGGCCAGGAACTCCTTAGATAACAGATTCTAAAAAGATGACTGAAGATAAGCTGCATAAAAGTATTGCCACTGTCATTATTCCCGTTGAAGGAATGACCTGCACCACATGCGCACACACTATTGAAAAAACTGTGGGAGATATGCCAGGCGTAAAAAACGCGACTGTTAATTTTGCCTCGGAAAAAACCACCGTAGAATATGAACCCGGTAAGATAACGCCGGAGCAGGTTGCAAAAGCCATCAATGATCTGGGCTATAGGGTAGCAACAAGGAAATCCATCTTCCCTGTTAGCGGAATGACCTGTGCCTCCTGTGTATCCCGTGTTGAACATGCACTGAAGAGTGTGCCTGGGGTGATATCAGTTGCTGTTAACCTTGCTTCGGAAAAAGCCACCGTCGTGTATGTCGAAGGTACTGACACCGGTTTAATGCGCCGTGCCGTTGCTGATGCCGGTTATCACCTGGGAGCGGAATTAACAGAAATATCTCAGTTGCAAACCAGCACACAAGACGAGGCTACCCACATCAGGAATTTATTTATTTTTTCCTTGGTAGTTGCAGCCATAATAATGGCACTGAGCATGACTCCCTCCCTGGACTTTATTTTCAAACCATATCTGCTTTGGTTGCTGGCCACACCAGTACAGTTCTGGGCAGGGCTCAGATTCTACAAAGGCGCATGGGGTGCATTGAAGCACAGGACGGCCGACATGAATACCCTTATAGCAGTCGGTACGTCCGCAGCCTATCTCTATAGTGTAGCTGTGATTCTCTTCCCGGACTTCTTCGCCCAAGCCGGCGTCGGGCATACTCTTTACTTTGACACTTCTTCCATGATCATAGCCCTGATATTGATGGGACGTTACCTTGAAGCTAAGGCTAAGGGGCAAACATCTGAAGCAATTAAGAAACTCATTGGCCTCAGACCTCGGACGGCAACTGTGATCAGGGATGGCAGGGAGACTAAACTAAATATTGAAGACGTTATAGTCGATGACATCGTAGTTGTACGCCCAGGCGAACAGGTCCCAGTCGATGGCATTGTTATAGAAGGAAATTCGACTATAGATGAGTCCATGTTAACCGGCGAAAGCATCCCTGTAGATAAGAAACCGGGTGATACAGTTATCGGCGCTACTTTAAACAGGATGGGCAGTTTCCAGTTCAGGGCTACACATGTAGGCAGGGATACTATGCTGGCCCAGATCATACGTATGGTTGACGAGGCACAGGGAAGCAAAGCGCCCATCCAGCGACTTGCCGATGTAATTGCCAGCTATTTCGTCCCTATTGTCATTGGCATAGCCATAATTACCTTTATTATCTGGCTATTTGCCGGACCTCAGCCTTCTTTTACCTATGCCCTGTTAAATTTCGTGGCTGTACTCATTATTGCCTGTCCCTGTGCACTGGGACTGGCCACTCCCACAGCAATCATCGTCGGCACGGGCAAAGGCGCAGAATGCGGCATATTAATCCGCAACGCCGAGGCATTGGAACGATCCGAAAAAATCGACGCTGTGCTTCTGGATAAAACCGGCACATTGACTCGCGGCCAACCGCAGGTGACAGATATCGTCTCATATGCGCCTTTCACTGATTTGGAGTTGGTTAGCCTGGCAGCGTCAGTAGAAAACTTATCAGAGCATCCTCTTGCCCGCTCTATATCATCGTACGCAGAAGGTCTTAGCATTAAAATACAGGACCCCGATGACTTTATAGCCCTGCCTGGCCTTGGAGCAAGTGCTTCGGTTAGCGGGCAGAAAGTATTGATCGGTAACACATCACTTATGGAGGAAAATGGCATAGTCCTTGATAAAGCACAAACGACAGCAGAGAATTACTGGAATGAGGGGAAGACAGTGCTTTTTGTATCTGTCAATAACAATTTGGTTGGTCTGTTTGCTATGGCAGATACATTAAAACCCGGCGCTGCAGAAGCGGTTGCCAGGTTGAAAAGACTGAGGCTCGAAGTATACATGATTACGGGTGATAATGAGCGAGCTGCCAGTGCCATTGCAAACCAGACCGGGATTGAAAAGGTTATTGCCGAGGTGCTGCCCCAAAACAAATCTGATGAAGTTAAAGACCTGCAAAGCCAGGGACTGGTCGTAGCAATGGTAGGGGATGGCATCAACGATGCACCTGCATTGGCACAGGCTGACATTGGAATTGCTATTGGCACTGGTACAGATATTGCAATAGAGACAAGTGATATAACCCTAATACGGGATGATTTGGGGGAAATAGCAACAGCCATCTCACTCAGCAGACGCACCATGAATACTATCAAACAAAACCTGTTCTGGGCCTTTGCCTACAATGTTATACTAATACCGATAGCGGCAGGCATACTTTACCCGTTCTTTATAAACGGCAGTGTGCCGGCAGGGCTGAGGTTTATCCTGGGGCAGCACGGATTCCTCAATCCCATGCTCGCCGCGCTGGCCATGGCAGCCAGCTCTGTTACGGTAGTTTCCAATTCATTGCGTCTGAGAGGTTTTAAACCTTTACTCAACCAGGCAAATGATGGAAAAGGGGGTACAAGCATGGCAGTAGATCCTGTCTGCAAAATGGAGGTTGACGAGAAAAAGCCTGCAGCAACCTCTGAATACAAGGGTAAGAAATATTATTTTTGCTCATCGGGGTGTAAAAAGGCATTTGATTCCAACCCCGAAAAATATCTGGCCTCAAAATAACTTCTGTCACATACTCATATGAAATTTAATTGTAATGTAATATATAGAAAATAAATCATCGATTCAAGAAAGAGTAAAAGGAGGTTATAGATGACATACGAAGCCAAAGATTACAACAAGCTGCTGGGCATGCAGGGTTTCAGCGATACATTGCTGAATAACCATTTCACCCTCTATAAAGGGTATGTGACCAATACCAATAAGGTACTTGATACACTTGGTGCCATGCTAAAAGATGGTAAAAGCGGGGCATATGAGTTTGCCGAGCTTAAACGCAGGCTGGGTTGGGAGTTCAACGGCATGCGTCTGCATGAGTATTATTTTGAAAACCTGGGAGGCAACGGCAGCTTTGATCAGAACAGCAAACTGGGCAAACTGATTTCCGCTAACTTCGGCAGCTATGACACCTGGCTCCAGGATTTTAAAGGAACAGCAGCGATGCGCGGCATAGGATGGACTATCCTTTATCATGACATGATAGGCAACAGGCTATTCAATCAGTGGATCAACGAGCACGATACCGGGCATCCGGCTGGCTGTCAGCCCATCCTGATATTGGATGTCTTCGAACATGCTTTCATGATTGATTACGGCCTCAAGCGCGCCGATTATATAGAGGCTTTCTTTAAAAATATAAACTGGAAAGCCGTAGAAAACAGAATAAAAATTTAAGAGAAGCAAAAATATCAAGATGAAGTCTATACAGGTACCCCGGCTTTTCGGCTATAATGATATTCTGTATTCATACGGGATGTAGTATGAGCTATGAGAATAGCTCTGCTGATTAAATAGCAATTACAGGGGGAGGCGGCGCAAATGGACCTCAAAATCTTAATAGGCGGTGAAGCTGGACAGGGTGTCCAAACCGCCGGAGTAATTCTGGCCAGGGCTTTTACCCGTATGGGGTTCCACTTTTTTGCCGACCAAGACTACGAATCGCGCATTAGGGGCGGACACAGCTTTTTCCGTATTAGAATCAGGGATGGGCAAATATTAGCCATATCTGAAAGTATAGACCTCTTACTGGCGCTTAATCCCGAGAGTCTGTCTATGCATCTTGGTGAGCTTACTCTTGGTGGAGTGGCAGTTTCTGATAGCATCAGAGACCCTGACTTGATCCAGAAACACAACATCATTTTTCTGCCTATGGGCGATATCGCCCTGCGGACTTCCGGCAGCCGGATGGCGGCAAACCAGGTTGCGATAGGAGCGGTTGCAGAATTAACAGGGCTGGATATTGAAATAGTCATCAACCTGATCAGAGAGCACTTCAGACAGGCGGATTTGGCTGAACAAAACGTCAATGCAGCCAGGGCCGGACAGCAATTCATCATGGAACAGAATATATCCAGGCTGATTGACAGTGTGCATGAGGTTATCAAAAACCGTCGTATGCTGATCAATGGTAGCGAGTCCATAGCTATGGGTGCACTTGCAGCAGGGTGCAAATTCTTGGCCGCTTATCCCATGACGCCGACAACTCCAATTATCGAGTATATGGCAGCAAATGCCGAAGATTTCGACGCTGTTGTGGTCCAGCCCGAAGACGAAATTGCAGCAGTCCATATGGCAATTGGAGCATCTTACGCCGGGGCAAGGGCATTAACGGCCACATCAGGAGGAGGCTTCTCTTTGATGGTCGAGGGAATAGGGCTGGCAGGTATGACCGAAACACCATTAGTGATAATCCTGGGTCAACGGCCTGGACCAGCCATAGGCCTTCCTACCAAAACAGAGCAAGGAGACCTGCTTTTTGCCATCAATTCTTCGCACGGTGAATTCCCCAGAGCAGTGCTTGCCCCTGCCACTGCTGAAGACGCCTTCTGGCTGACCACCAAGGCTTTCAACCTGGCAGACAAATATCAGGTGCCCGTGATATTAATGATCGATCATTACCTGGCATCCTCCTATTTCACAGTAGAAAAATTCGACCTGTCTGCCTTATATATCAATCGTGGGCTGCCTCTCATTGAAGATGAAATGGGGAAACCCCACGAATATAAACGGCACCGCATTACCGGCTCAGGAATATCGCCTCGGGCGCTACCCATGCTTAGCCAGGCTCTGGTAGTTACAGATTCCGATGAACATGACGAGGAAGGTCACCTTACCGAAGATCCCAAAACAAGAATACGAATGGTCGATAAACGTATGAAAAAAATGCAGGGCCTGCATAATGACATCGCCCTGCCGCTAATCTATGGTCCGAGATCAGCCAGCATCACGATTATCGGATGGGGAAGCAGCTTTGGGCCGTTGTATGAGGCAACCACTGCTTTGCGCAAGCAGGGATTGAACATCAATCTATTGCACTTTACAGAAATCTGGCCGTTCCCATCCAGAGCAGTCAATAAGATGCTGGAGTCCAGTGAAAAAATCCTTGTGGCTGAAAACAATGCCACCGGACAGTTTGCAGCATTATTTTCGCTAAAGACTGGTCGTAAGGTCGATGGAAATATCCTTAAATATGACGGGCATCCTTTTACGCCGGAATATATTATAAAAGCCGTGGGAAAAGAAGCACTGTGATGTCTATTACTTTAAACGATTATACAGGGCTGCAACCGGCATGGTGCCCGGACTGCGGCAATTTTGGCATTCTTTCAGCTTTGAAGAAAGCCCTTGTTGAGCTGGATATTCCACCTTATAAACTTGTTATAGTCTCAGGGATAGGGCAGGCAGGCAAGTTGCCTCACTACCTGAAGTGCAATACTTTTAATTCCCTGCATGGCAGGGCATTGCCAGTGGCTGAAGGCATCAAAATCGCCAACCGCGACCTATGTGTGATAGCGGTTGGCGGTGATGGCGACGCATACGGTGAAGGTGGCAATCACTGGCTGCATGCCATGCGTAGGAACCACGATATAATCTATATGGTGCATAATAACGGGGTCTACGCACTCACACGCGGGCAGGCTTCCCCCACCAGTGAGACGGGCTTTATTAGCGGCACCACTCCCCAAGGCTCGCCAGATCCACTGCAACCGCTGGCGATAGCCGTAGCCGCCGGCGCTTCATTTGTGGCACGCGGCTTCGCCGGGGACATCGACCATCTTGCGGGGCTAATCAAACTTGCCCTTCAGAACAGGGGATTCTCCCTGCTCGACATATTGCAGCCGTGTGTTTCATTCAATCACATTAATACATATGACTGGTATTACAGGCGAATTTATAAACTAGATAACGATGGAAAATATGATCCTTTCAATAAGACAGCGGCATTTGAAAAAGCCGAACAATGGGGCGATCACATACCAATCGGAGTTATTTACCTTAATAAACGGAAGGTATTCGAGGATAGTTTTACGGCATTGCAGGGCCAATCCCTGATTAAGAAAAAGCATGACGTATCAAAGGCAACACGGCTGATCGAGAACGCGTTATAGCCGCAGGGCAATCTGTCACTGCCGGGAATGCCAGCTAAAACTTACACATAACTATAAATAACATGTATAATCTAACCTCACTTTCTATTTTCAATAAGAGGTTGATATGTCACATAAACTGATCAATAGATTAGCACTGATGATCATTATTTTACTTAATTTCGCAGTCTGCTCAGGTCAGCCGCAAACCTCGGCCTACGACCCCAATAAACAATATGTTGCATTTATTGTAGCCAACGCCCCTCAATCTACCGAAATATTGAAAGACGTCAAAGATAGATCAATTGCTGAAGGATTTGAACTTGGGCCAGTGGTATATTACGAACCGGGCATCACAGATTTCGAAGTGACAATCAATAAGGCTACAGCAAATAAACAGGTAGTCTTAATCTGGATCATAGGATCATTATTCGATTCGCCGAATATCCAAAAAGCCTTAAGCGCTGTGGGATACAGAGGACAGATAAGATATGCTCCTGTAACCGGTGCCCTCCCGCAGACTTCTCAATAGGTCCTCACGCATATCTCAGCTTGCTCCAGGGCGTTGTTTTCTGATCACAGTCAACTTCATACCGCTCAGCCCGGTCACCACGATCTCCTCGCCTTTCCTCAGGTTGCTATCAGGGCTCGAGGCCATCCACAGCTCGCCGCGTACCTTTACATAGCCTACGGGCGACAGGTCGGTCTCCACCACACCCTCGTCGCCGATGATCGATTCCGGCGCTGTTATGGGATCAGACACGACTGTAGGATGACTGATCAAATACGAAATATAGCAATAGCCCAGGAAGGCAGCCAGTACCAGGGCGGTGCCCCACCAGGGGATGTTTATCTTGAACATCGGCAAAATCCAAAGGATGACCGCTGCTATTGCCGCCGTCTCAATAGCCGTGCTGATAATAGAATAGATTGTATGCCAGCGACCCGATTTCGCTTTCGTCTTGAATCCGGCCATATAACAATAGTATAAACCGCTGGGCAAACATCATAAAATTGCGGCCAGAATGATATAATTTCTCTTAACTTAAATCAGGGAAGTTACAAGCATGGCCGATAAGCAAAGTGTGCAAGAACGCATTAACGAGTTGCGCAGGCTCATCAACTACCACAATCACAGGTATTATGTTCTCGATAGCCCGGAGATAAGCGACTCCGAATATGACGCGCTTGTGGCAGAGCTCAAGCAGTTGGAAGACGCCCATCCTGAACTTATCACACCCGATTCACCGACCCAACGTGTGGGAGCCGAGCCTATTGCCGCCTTCGGCATTGTGGTTCACCCACGACCGCTGCTCAGCCTTGCCAACGCTTTTAACGATGGAGGCCTTGAGGCGTGGTACCGTCGTGTAACCAATCTTGTCCCCGAGCGGCAAGTGGATTTTGTGTGTGAGCTCAAAATCGATGGGCTGGCCGTGGCGCTCACTTATGAAAATGGCCTTCTGGTTACAGGCGCTACCAGAGGCGATGGCTACCA
The DNA here is from genome assembly GCA_002383665.1 of Dehalococcoidia bacterium UBA4060. GTDB lineage: Bacteria > Chloroflexota > Dehalococcoidia > GIF9 > UBA5629 > UBA6808. The sequence continues at coordinate 1,116 of DFZI01000082.1, read as the reverse complement.
AGGTGAAAACATCACGCAAAATCTGAAAACAATCAGGAGCATACCGCTTTCAGTGCCTGTGGAAGAGGCTCCCCTGCGTTTTGAAGTGCGGGGTGAGGTATATATGCCCAAAGAGGGTTTGCGCAAACTGAACGAAGAGAGAGCCAAGGAGGGTCTGCCTTTGTTCGCTAACGCCCGTAATGCTGCAGCTGGCTCGGTCAGACAGCTTGACCCTAAAGTAACCGCGCGCCGTCCGTTAGATATTTTCATTTACGGTCTGGGATGGGCAGAGGGTAGGGATATGCCTTCCACGCACTGGGAGATTATGCAATACCTCAAATCGCTCGGCTTCAAGCTCAATCTTCATATGCGTCACTGCAATATACTGGACGAAGTAAAAGGTTATTATCATGAATGGGTGAATAAAAGGGAGAGCCTGCCTTACGATGCCGACGGCGTGGTGGTCAAGGTTAATTCCATAGCCCTGCAGGAAGAGCTGGGCTATGTGGCCCATGAGCCTCGATGGGCCATAGCCTGTAAATTCCCGGCCGTGCAGGGCACGACACGTCTACTAAACATCGGTATCAACGTGGGGAGGACGGGTAGCCTCAATCCCTACGCCATATTGGAGCCAGTAAATATTGGAGGTGTGACTATCCGACAGGCCACCTTGCACAATGAGGATGATATCCATCGGAAAGACCTGCGCATCGGCGACTGGGTGATCATTCAGCGCGCCGGCGAGGTCATACCTGAGATAGTAGGTCCCATTGTCAGCCGCCGCACGGGTAACGAGCAGGTCTTTCACATGCCATCCAGATGCCCGGTCTGTGGTGCCGAGGTGATCAAGCCGGAGGGAGAAGCTATCCATCGCTGCACCAACACAGCCTGCCCAGCCCAAGCGCTGGAGAAGATCAAACATTTTGCCAGCAAAGGCGCTATGGATATAGATGGCGTAGGAGAAAAGCTGTGCCAGTCATTATTCGAGAAAGGCCTCATCAAGGATTCCGGTGACCTTTATTATCTTACCTCAGAACAGTTACTCGACATAGAACGCATGGGCAAAAAGAGCACTGCCAAGGTACTTGCCTCGATAGAAGCGAGTAAAAAGAGGACTCTGGACAGGTTGATATTTGC
>DFZI01000035.1 GCA_002383665.1 Dehalococcoidia bacterium UBA4060 | reverse complement strand
CAGCAGCAATATCCAATAAGCTTATATATGAGCTTGGCGGCGGTAAAAGCACAGGCTGATGGCCCCTGGTCAGGGCAAAGTTCAACGACATCAAAACCTACGATTTTTTTTCTGTCCGAAATATATCGAAGCAACTCCATAACCTGCTGCCATAGCAGTCCGCCTGGCTCTGGAGTGCCCACGGCTGGCATGATAGAAGGATCAAAGACATCGAGATCAATGGTAATGTATACATTTTCAGATAGAGATGCTGATATCTGGTCTAAAGGTAATCCTTGATTGATACCTTCGTAATAAAAGGGATGTAGTCCATTTGCATGTATATATTCTGTTTCCTCCAAACTGAGGGCTCGAATGCCGACCTGGGTTATGGGGCAATATTCTATTATCCTTCGCATGGTACAGGCGTGATTATACTTTGTGCCGAGGTACTCATCACGCAGGTCAGCATGTGCATCAAGTTGTAAAACTGATAAACCAGGATACTTTTCGGCGTGGGCCCGTATCGAGCCGGAGCTAATGGAATGTTCACCACCCAGCACTGCCACAAACTTGGATTTATTCAACAGGTCTCTGGTAACTTCGTATACCCTGTTGTTCATGATTTCCGGGCTTTTGTATGCCGGTTCAACCTCGGGGAGAGTGTGTATGCCGCAGGTATATATTTCTCTGCCCAGTTCCAGGTCAAACCATTCGAGATAATATGATGCTTCCACGATAGCTCCCGGACCTTTGCGAGCTCCGCTGTGCCACTCAGTAGTGCCATCATATGGCACGGGCAGAATTACAACTGCCGCCATTTGAAAATCCCCATAAGGTGATGGCAAACCGGCAAAATTATGTGGCTGGGCATAGAAGCTTGCTTGGCCATTCATATGGAATTAATTTCTGAAAGTTCGGGACATTCTTGTAACTCGGATGGCTCCCAGTTGCGTCGTACGATACAGCTACGCATCCTGGCAAGTTCGAATTTTTCCTTAAGATCGTTTATTACCTGTTGGACGTCAAAATCTTTGCAGGAAAAGACATCGATATTGATGAAATTCCTCTCTACAAAAGTGTGCAGACCAATATGACTTTCAGCAATGAATACCAATCCGGAAATGCCCCAATCTTCCGGCTTGGTACCGGAATATTTAAAAACGATAGGCCCTGATATCTTGTTCATGCCAATCTTGGCAGGATATGAATCCAGTAACTCGTATATATAATTTTCATCCTGTAGTTTAATTGTATTTTTTCCGAATCCATCAATAATCAGGTGCATTTTATCTCCTGCAGCATAATTTTTCTTAATTCAAAAAGGGCGGCTATAGCTGCCCTGTATTTGATTTGTATATGGTTGCCGGGGAAAGCCCTGCTGAAAGTATAATTGTGTGTGCTGTTATCTATGCTGATAATCACTGTTCCGGGCTTTACATTCGCTCTCTCTGGTCCCAGTACAGCAATCAGCCCAATGCCCACTGAAGTTTGGTAACGGGCGCGAACCGAGATAGCAACTTCGCTGGCAACCTGTGGGCTGATGTTACCATACTGGTTTACTATATCTTTATTTATATCGAAGTCTGATTTTAATTCATTATGGTTTGTCACTATACCACATCGGTAGAACTGGCTGCTTTCTGACAGATTGGTCAGCATATTAGCCAATGCCCCCCCAGTATTTATTTCCATGGTCGCAAGAGTCATGTCTTTATCAATGAAAAGATCAGCTACAAGGCCTTCCAGCGTATCATTGTCAGTTCCCCAGATGTACTCACCACATAATGCCCGTAATTCATCCATTGTTTTTTCTACCAGTTTTTTGGCTTCCATAAGCGATGGTGCTTTAGCTGCCACACGCAGGTGAATCCCATCAGGCTTGGCATATATTCCGACCGTGGGATTCTTATCCAGAAGATAGCTGCGCGTTATCTCACCCAGCCTCGCTTCGCTTAAACCGAACGTTTTGATTGTCCTGCAGTGAATGACCGAATCACAATATTTTTCACGGATACGCGGCACAACTACATTAGCCCACATAGTTTGCATCTCGTTCGGTGGCCCGGGCATGGAGATGATAATATGACCACCACGCTCCACCCACCAGCCTGGAGCAGTGCCACGAGGATTGGGAATTATCTGACAGGAGGGGATTACTGATGCCTGCTTAATATTGCTTTCAGGCATCTCCATGTCAAATTTTTTAAATGTATCCCGGAACTGGTTAACCAGAGATTGGTCGATAGTTATTGTTTCTTTACATAAATCAGCGATGGCTTCTCTGGTAATATCGTCTTCGGTAGGTCCCAGGCCTCCCGTAGTAATGATAATATCTGATCTAAGGCAGGCGTGTTCTAAGGTTTCAATGAGTCTTTGTTTGTTGTCACCAACGGTGCACATGAAGTGAAGATCGATTCCAAGTAAAGGCAACTGACTAGCCAGATAAGGGGCGTTTAGGTCTGTTATCTCGCCGAGTAATAACTCAGTGCCGATTGAAATTACCTCTGCCTTCATCTAATGACATAAAACCCCTTTTAACATTTAGTAGTGGTAATTCCCAGATATTTTTCCACAAGTTCCATAGCACAAAAATCGCCGCACATGCTGCAGGCCTTACTTTTGGCTGGGTATTTATTATGCATGTTTCTGACCTTTTCAGGATCGAGAGCAAGTTCGGCCTGCTTTTCCCATTGTAGATGTTTCCGGGCAATGGACATTTGACGATCCCATTCTGCTGCTTTTCCTCCGCTTCTGATTATATCAGCGGCATGGGCTGCGATACGGGAAGCAATAACACCGTTTTTCACATCGTCGGCGTCAGGCAATGAAACATGTTCAGATGGGGTTACATAGCAAAGAAAATCAGCACCATAGGCACCTGCGATAGCGCCGCCGATTGCACCTGTAATATGATCATAGCCAGCAGCGACATCTGTTACCAGAGGACCGAGCACGTAAAAAGGGGCTCCTTTGCAGAGGCTCTTCTGTAATATAATATTAGTGCCAATGTGGTCGAGCGGGAGGTGCCCGGGACCTTCAACCATAACCTGCACACCGGCTTGCCATGCTCTCTCCACAAGTTCGCCTAAGATAATTAATTCTTGTACCTGAGTGCGGTCGGTGGCATCTGCCAGGCTGCCCGGCCGCATGCCATCCCCGAGACTTAAGGTTACATCATATTTCAAAGCGATCTCGAGTAGCCTGTTGTAGTACTCATAGAGGGGATTCTCTTTCTGATGATAAATCATCCAGCCCAGCAGAAAGGCGCCTCCGCGTGAGACTATGTCGGTAATGCGTTTTTGCTTTTTAAGTGTCTCAATTGTTGCCTGCGTTACACCACAATGGACTGTTATAAAATCTACTCCTTCACATGCTTGTTCTTCAATCACCTGGAAAAAGTCGTCAACTCCGGCATCAACAATCCGGCCGTACTTTTCTGCTGCCTCTATCATGGCCTGGTAGATCGGAACTGTACCGATCGGTATGGTACTGGATTTCAATATAGCTTGTCTGATGCCTTTAATATCGCCTCCGGTACTGAGATCCATCACGGTGTCGGCTCCATATTTGATGGCAACTTCAAGCTTTTTTATCTCATTTGAAAGAGAGCTGAAGTCGGATGACGTGCCGATATTTGCATTTACTTTGATACGCAAGCCATTGCCTATCCCACAAATGCCGGAAACGGGATGACCGGTGTTGGCGGGGATAGTGACCTTGCCGGCAGCTACATTTTCGCATATATAGCTGGTATCCAGCCGCTCCGCATCTGCTACAGCTTTCATCTGAGGAGATATTATGCCTTTGCGTGCCAGTTCTATCTGTGTCATCTTACTATACAAAATAAAAAACCAAGAGTTAGCATAATACTTAACCCTTGGCGTTTCCGCTTCCCTGTTCCCCGGTATACAGGATCAGGTTCCAAGGGTTCTCCGCCGTGCGGCGGAGTCTCAGCTCATTACTCTAAGCACCCCTAGCGGCAGTAAAGCTGCAATTGCAGATAACTATAGCATACGTCTGTAAAAAAATACAAATAGTGTATTTTTACCTGTCTATATTCGTGACTTGTTCCTATTAATGATAGCCATGATAGCAAACGCAATGATCGCCAGTGCCAGTATAATAATGACAATAGAGATTGCAAATATGAGTGTCGAGGTTGGCATTACCTCGAAATTCCAGGAGTTGGACCACGGGCTACTCAATCCACTATCATTAGTTGCTTTAACGCGCCAGTAATAGGTGCCGGCGAGCGGAAGATCAGACTTGCTGATCTGAAATGTGGTGGTAGTAATTCCTTCTTTAAGCGATACCACTGCTGAAAAATCCTCGGATTTGGCTATTTGTAACGTGTATTTTAGGCCGGTTTTATCTCCACTCACATCCCAGTTCATGGCAGATAGTATCTCATCATTGATCTTCTGCTGAGAGCCAGTAGACGAATCGAAGACACCGATTAAGGATTTAAATATGCTGAAAATAACATCTATTACGGAATTGTGCGCCTTTATTTGAGCACCCGGACCTGGATAAAGAAGCTGTGGTGCGGGTGGCGCTGTGACCGGTAAAATATAGGTAGCCTGGGCAGCAGCACCTCTGCTACCAGTAGCCACAATAACATGGTTTCCCCCGGGCGTACTCAGAGATTGAATTACAGCGGAAAAACTTCCGTGGGCATCTGTTGTCGTGCTTTTACCCGTGTTGATATTATCATAAGTGATACTGACGACTTCTCCTGCGTTGTAGCCTGTGCCATCTATCCTGATATCCTTACTGTTAATCAGATCGCTGGGTGTTAGGCTTATCTGGGGAGTGACCTCAAATTCAATATCGGGCACAATTCCCTTGGGGGTAAAACTGCTTCCATAAATGCCTATGATATGCCGGCCTTTGGTGCTGGGTGGTACAACAATTTCATGACTGAAACTGCCGTTAGGCCTGGCAACAAAATTGGTATCGATAATTGGCCCAGCCCAGGTAAATGTGATCCCATCTTCACCTGCTCTGAATCCTACACCGCTTATTGTAACATGTGTACCCACTGGTCCTGATAGCGGCGTTGCCTTGCAGAATGGCGAAATTGTAAATACGAGTTCAGGCACTTCACCCGGCAGGGTAGTATCACCTGATGCACTGATCCTGTATTCCCCCTTAGGCAGATCTGGTACCTGGAACATGGAATACCATGATCCCGTCTTATCCGCTGCAATAGGTGTTTTGGATAAGGCTTTGCCCTCAAAATAGGTTTTAATACCTGTCTCATTAGGTGCAAAGCCGTTGCCGATAATAGTGATTGAATTCATCGGCTTGCCCCAGGGCGGTTCCATGACAATGCTTGGCACAACTGTGAAATCGCTGGACGCAGTTATGTTGCTCCAGTTGCTATCGTCAGTGACTTTGATTATATGAACGCCTTTGGCCGCAGGAGGTATTTCAAAGGTATAACTGATCTTCCCCTGCTTTGAGACCGGGATATTTTGGATTACCTTTTTATCATCCCAGTAAATAGTTGCCAGCTTTCCAATAAACCCATCTCCTGTCAGAGAAACACTGGCTCCAACGGTGCCTGTAGTAGGTTTAATAGCAATAGAAGTCGCCTCTGCATTAGCCGTAGAGCTAAAAAATATGGTCGAAAATATAATTGTAAATGCGATCAATACGCACGTTATTAGAAAATTTAGCTTAGAATTCAATTAATCCTCCTCAAATACCTTAGCTTCACAGATATGTTGTTAACATAAGTAACTGGATGAATTTAAGATTATAACAAATAGGTGAAAAAATCAATAAGATTTGACTCTATAAAGTTTGACGCTGATGATTGTATGTTGATATACTTTGACGGTAATTTTGAAGGTTGTTTGAACTTGTAGCTTGAGGCCCCGTGGTGTAGCGGTCGAACATGCCACCCTGTCACGGTGGAGATCGTGGGTTCGAATCCCATCGGGGTCGCCATTATTATTCAGTGTAATTATCCATTAAGCATGATGAGTTGGAATAGTGAAGGAATATCGGTCCAGTTTAATTATTAATTGAAGCACAAATCAATAAAATCTACTGTGTGAGAAGATAGTGAGGAGTATTGATGGAATTTGGGTTTAGCGGAAGGGAATTAAAGTTACGCGAGGAAGTTAGAAAATTTGCCCGTGAGGAGATGAGGGGGCGGAATGTGGTCAGCGGATTGGAGGAAGAAAGCCGGGACAAGGATTGGGAATTCAGCATACAAATGTCGAAGAAGCTGTCTCAGAAGGGCTGGCTGACCATGTCATGGCCAAAGGAATATGGTGGGTAGGGAGCGTCTCCCTTTGAGCAACATGTTTATATGGATGAGGCAAGCTACTGGGATATACCTGGGATGACAATGGGGGTCAGTGGAGTTGGTTGGGTGGGGCAATCACTCATGCTTTTTGGTAGCGAGGAACAAAAAAAGAAATATATACCATTGATCGCTTCGGGTGAGCCAGATGGAGTATGGTGTACAGCTTACAGTGAACCCAATGCAGGTTCTGATTTTGCCAATATCCAAACACGTGCAGTACGCACAGACAGTGAATATATTCTCAACGGGCAGAAGATTTGGACGAGCTGTGCTCACAGGGCACGCTGGTGCTGGCTTGCAGCCAGGACGGATACCAACGTGGCCAAAAAACAGCATGGTATCAGCCTGCTTATACTTGATATGAAGAGTCCTGGGATAACTATCAAGCCTATAGAAAACTTTGCAGGAGTTCACATTTTCAACGAGCTATTTTTCGATAATGTTAAAGTTCCCGTAGCTAATCTGGTCGGCATTGAAAACAGGGGCTGGTACCATCTCATGCAATCTTTAGCCTTCGAGCGTCACAGTATGGCACCACAATTTTATGGTGGAGCACGGAGGATTCATGAATATCTGGTTAAATATGTACGTGATAATAGATATAAAGGTAAACCAATGTCGGAGGACTCTATAATCAGGCATAAACTGGCAGAACGTGCTCTGGAGCTTGAGACCTTAAAGATGTTTGCCTATGAAATAACCTGGAAAATAAGCAAGGGGATTATCCCGGTTTACGAAGCAGCACGTAATAAGGCTTATTGTGACTTGGTCATGGAAAGGCTGGCAATAACGGGGACCGAAATTCTGGGTATATATTCGCAGGTGGATGCATTATCAAAGTGGGCAAGGTTGATGGGCATTATCACACGCATGTATATGATGTTCCCCGGCAATTCAATTGCCGCTGGCACGGATGAGATCCAGAAGAACATCGTAGGTCAATTCAAACTCGGCTTGCCCAGGCCGTATTAAAGGGGTGAGGTAATAGATGGATTTTGATCTTTCCGAGCAACAAAAGATGTTGAAAGCAATGGCCGGAGATTTCATGTCCCGGGAATGTAGCAAAGCGCGGGTACGTCAGTTGGAAAAAGACTCGAAGGGATATGATCCGGTAGTATGGGATAAAATGGTTGAGCTGGGTTGGCAGGGATTAATATTACCGGAAAAATATGGCGGTATGGGCGCCGATTTTCTCGATCTGGTTGTCCTGATGGAGGAAATGGGTAGAAACATATTGCCGGGGCCATTTTTTTCTACAATCGGAGAGTGTGCAATTCCTTTGATGACTTTTGGACGGGATTCGCAGAAAGCCGATTATCTACCGCTGATTGCCAGTGGAAAGAACATCTGGTCATTGGCCGTTTTAGAGCATTCAGGAAGATTTGATGTCGGTGAGATAGCCTGCTGTGCAAACTCTGATGGAAAGGGTTATATCATTAATGGTGAAAAATGGTTCAGCCAGTATGCACATGTTGCTGACCGGCTGCTGGTCATATGCTGTACAGGCAGGCAGGGTGAGGGCATAACAGCCTTTCTAATTGATGCAAAAAAGAAGGGAATCAAAATTGAAAATATCCCTACAGTAGCTGGGGAAGGCCAATGCCGCATAAGGTTCAAAAATGTCCGTGCCAGCAGCAATGATATACTGGGAAAAAGGGGCCAGGGATGGAAGGTGGTGGATTACCTTGCCCAAAGAGCGCTTGTTTTGAAGTGTGCAGAGGTATGCGGCGCTTGCCAGGCTGTGCTTAATATGACGCAGGCTTATGCCAAAGACCGTGTGCAGTTTGATAAACCGATTGGTTCGTTTATGTCCATCCAGCATAAACTGGTAGACATGCTGACGGCTGTTGAGGGATTGCAATACCTGGTGTACCAGGCGGCCTGGCTGATCTCAGCAGGGCAGAAAGCCGATATTGCCGTAGCTATGGCCAAAGCCAAAGCCAATGAAGTTTATCAGCGGGTGTGTATTGATGCCGTAAGAATCCACGGAGCGATCGACTTTACTATGGATCATGACCTGGGTTGGTATTTCCGCAGGATTAAAGACGCCGAGTTTACTCTGGGTGACACTGATTTTATGCTTGAACGGATTGCCGGGGGAATTGGTCTCTGATTGAATAACCAATAAATGTATGACAGTAGTATACTGATAACATTGTCTATGATGAACGCAATAATGATCTTATATGTAATTGTGGTAATGAAATTTATAGTGTAAAATAAATTGCTATCGGCTTGGTTGACACTCATATAAAGGGATATAAAAGGGATATAAAGAGTAAGGAGGAAAAATGGTAGGTATTAAATCATATGGAGCACATATCCCAAGATACAGGTTGGACCGCAACATTATGCAGTTGGCACTTCTGTTTCTGGGCACTGGGCCATTGAGGGGTGAGAAGGCGGTAGCTAACTGGGATGAGGATAGTATTACAATGGCTACTGCAGCTGGTAAAGACTGTCTGACAGGTGAGGACAGGGATAAAATTGACGGTTTGTATTTTGCCACGACTTCACAGATTTATTCGTTGAGGCAAAATGCAGGCATAATCGCAGGGGCTCTGGATATTGCCACTGTTAGCAGGACAGCCGATTTTACAGATTCGACAAAATCCGGCACAACTGCGATGATAGCTGCTGCTGATGCTATTGGGGCCGGTTCGCTAAGCAGTTGCCTTGTTTGTGTTAGTGATTGCCGCGTGGGGAAGGTCTCTGGGAATGCTGATTATACCTATGGTGACGGCGCAGCAAGCTTCCTGATGGGCAATAAGGATGTTATCGCCACGATCGATGGTTCCTATTCAACCACACATGATTTTGTTGACAGGCGTAGATTGGAGGGCGAACGTCTCGAACATATGTGGGAAGAGAGATTTATCCGGGATGCAGGTTATATGAATTTTATACCCGAAGCTGTTGCTGGATTGCTGAATAAATATAAACTGAATATTAAGGACTTTTCCAAAGTAATTTATGCCTGTTCTATAGCAGGAGCGCACTCTGCCCTGGCCAAGACACTGGGTCTGGCTCCGGAGCAGGTGCAGGATCCGCTCCTGATGAATGTAGGCGATACAGGCGTAGCCCAGCCGATGATGATGCTGGTGGCCGCTCTTGAGGATGCTAAACCGGGAGACAGGATCATGGTAGTCAGTTTTGGGCAGGGTTGCGACGTATTTTATATTACTGTTACCGATAAGATAACCGAAGTTAAAAATAAAAAGGCAATTAAGCGGAACCTCGCCAACAAGGCGGCGCTGGGCAGCTATGAGAAGTATTTGGCCTTCCGCAAGCTGATGCCGGTAGAAATCGGGATCAGGGGCGAAGAGGCCATATTCACGTCATTTTCCATTGTATCACGGGAAAACAGGGAGATATATGGAATGGTTGGCTCACGTTGCAGGAAATGTGGAGCCCCGGCGTGGCCTATACAGAGGATATGCCCGAATCCCGATTGCGGCGCGATTGACCAGTTCGATCCATACAGATTCTCAGATAAGCTGGGTAATATCTTTACCTACACCGCTGATTATTTAGCCGCCAGCATTGATCCTCCTTCAGCCTATGGCTTTATCGATTTTGAAGGAGGAGGCAGATGCGGGTTGGATTTCACCGACTGTGATGCCAATACGTTGAAAGTAGGTTTGCCTATGGAGTTGAGCTTCAGGATAAAGTATGCTGATGAGAAGCGTGCTGCTGTAAATTATGGTTGGAAGGCAATTCCGATCATCGCCTGAATAATTAATTAGAATTGTGTTAGGAGAAGGTTAAATGGCAGATGGAATTAGAGATAAGGTAGCCATAATCGGAATGGGATGCACTAAATTCGGGGAGCGTTTTGATGCCAGTCCCCAGGATCTTATTGTAGAAGCATTTGTGGAATGTATTGGGGATGCCGGCTTGGAAAAGAAAGATATTCAGGCAGCCTGGTGGGGAGTCCATATGCCGGATATCAGCGTGGGTAGAGGTGCCACGGTCTTGGGTGCCGTATTGAAATTACCGTATATTCCTGTAACCAGGGTGGAGAACTATTGTACTACCGGCACAGAAGCATTGCGTGGTGCTACTTATGCAGTTGCCTCTGGTGCGTATGATGTCTGTCTTGCTCTGGGGATGGAAAAGCTTAAGGATACTGGTTACGGAGGGCTTCCATTGGCTGGTGGCATGGGTTATAAAGCACCGCTGATAGGATTTAACATGACAGCACCAGGCGCGTTTGCCATGCTGGCAACGAAGTATTTTTCACGTTACAACCTCAATCCACAGGAAGGCAAAATGATGCTGGCTAAAGTGTCGGCGAAAAGCCATAAGAATGGTGCCTTGAACCCTAAGGCACACCTGCGTAAGGAAGTTACTGTCGAGCAGATCATGAACGCCCCTATCATTGCCTGGCCTCTGGGTCTTTTCGATTGCTGTGGTGTAAGTGATGGTGCTGCCGCAGCGATAGTCTGCCGGGCGGATATGGCCAAAAATTTCAGGCAGGATCCTGTGTTTATTAAAGCTCTCCAAATCTCAGTATCATCCGGCGATGAGATGCTTTATACCAGGTGGGATGGTACACATGTGGAACCGGCATACCGGGCGGGCATTTCTGCCTATAGGGAGGCTGGTATCAAGAATCCACGTGAAGAGGTAAGCATGGCTGAGGTTCATGACTGCTTTTCTATTACGGAAGCAGTCACCATGGAGGACCTGCAGTTCAGCCCCAGAGGCAGGGTCAAGGAAGACATTGATGCAGGCAGGTTTAATGCCGATGGAGCACAGCCGATACAGATCGATGGCGGTCTTAAATGTTTCGGTCATCCCATCGGAGCAAGCGGTCTGAGGATGGTTTATGAAATGTACAAGCAGTTACAGGGCAAGGCAGATAAGCGCCAGCTTAAAAATCCCAAAATTGGCCTGACACATAACATGGGTGGTTTCCCCTCCAATAATGTTGTCAGTGTCTGTATTGTAGGTAAATAAACAGGGGTAAAAGAGATGGCAGCTTTTGTGGTACCGGATGATTTGAAACGGTTAATAGGTCAGGTTCAAGTTGTCAGCATTAACCTAGTCGAGCAGGGAGCTATTCAGAGATATGCCAGTGCTGTAGGCGATACAAACCGGATTTACAATGACGTGGAATATGCCAGAAATAGTGAGTGGGGTCGGTTGATGGCCCCACCTGCCTTTACCGGGTGGCCGGTGGAGGCTGAGAGCCCGGACATGATAGGGTTCGTGGAAAAACTTATAGCCCAGGGAGCTCCCCCCGGATTGCTTGATGGCGGCGTTGAGTACGAGTTTTATGTCCCTGTGGGTGCAGGTGATATGCTCATGGCTGTTACCAGGATTGCGGATATAGAGGGACGTGAGACAAAAATGGGCGCTACTATGGTAACTACTATTGAAACAACGTTCGCTAACCAGAATGGGGCTGTGGCTTGCATAATGCGCAACACTTTCTTGAATTTTTAATTACGTATAGATTTATGATTGAAGGAAAAAGCCATGGGTAAACAGTGTTATTATGAGGATGTACAGGTTGGGACTGAAATTACGCCCCTTAAAAAAATTGCTACTACAAGGATGCTTGTACAGTGGGCAGGGACATCGGGTGACTTTAATCCCCTCCATTATGATATGGATTTTGCCAAAGCGATGGGAGTGGGCCAGCCCATAGTTCACGGCGCCCTTAAACGGGCATGGCTCGTAAACATGATGACCGATTGGATTGGACCTGCTGGCAGGCTGAAGAAATTATCCTGCCGCTACCGAGGCATGGATTACCCGCGCAAGATGAAGACGTTCGATGTGCCGCATGATGGCGAAACATGGTGGTGCAGGGGCAGGGTAATAAAGAAATATATTGAAGGTGATGATGCTTTGGTTGAATGCGAGATCTGGGTCGAAAATGGCCAAGGTGATAAGACTACGCAGGGTGCAGCAATGGCGGCGTTGCCTTTAAAAATGAGACGGTCGGATGATTAAGCATTGGTAATGCGTCCTTCTCGTTAATTAGATATTACCATGTGTGATCGCTATTATTGAGTGGAATTTCGGATTGTGAGAGTGCGATTTATCGGTTATTATAAATAAGTTAAAAAGACTATAGCTCGAAAGATGTGCGACAAAAGTGGGGTATATGATTAACATCATACTGGCATTTACAATTTCCGTAATAGCGGGCTACCTGTTGGGATGTGTCCCCAGCGCATTTCTGATAGGCCGTGCTGTAAAAGGTGTAGATATCAGGCAGGTCGGTAGCATGAATATGGGTGCTATGAATACGTTTTATGTTGTGGGCTTCTGGCCCGGTGTAGCCGTGCTGGTTTGCGATATAGGAAAAGGTATGCTGGCTTTACTTTTGAGCTACTGGATTGCTATGTATCTTGTACCCGTGCCGGCCGATATGGTGGTGCCCGTCGAGATGGCTGCCGGTGTGGCTGCTATTGCTGGCCATGACTTTCCTGTATTCTTGAGGTTCAAGGGGGGAAAGGGGGGAGCTACTGCTATTGGTGTGCTGGGATTTTTACTGGCATGGGTAATCTGGCTTGATCTGGGTATATTCAAGTTCCCTCTGTTAATGGGATGGATTGTATATGCTTTATCGTTTCTGCTATTTATGCTCACCACACGATGGCCTACCTTTGCCTATGGTATATCTTTTGTAGCTTTTCCTTTGATTGCATGGTTTGTATATAAGGATCCAGCGCTGACTATTTATGCGATCTGTATTATCCTTATACCTGCTCTTATGTATATCCCACGCATAAAACAGATACTGGGTAAATCGGGCGGCAGTTTTAAAAGGGCTATATTCAGAAAGGACTTAAAGGACAGGCTTTAAACAAGTCGGGCTATTTAAAAGGATGGTCTTTACTTTCAAAATCAGGCAGATATAATGCTGCTGAATCCATCTCTTGGATCCAACCGTTTTCTATTCCCAGTTGTTCTACTGTCTCAACGACCTCGTTATATTCTTCATGGCTTATACTTCTTGATAGCATTGGCTCGTATGGTGCAAGGTGCGATGGATAATACTGGGCCATTATGCTGACTGTCGTCTGTCTGGATATGCACTTGGTCAGCCATCTCAGTGAAGTTTTGCTGCCTGCTATTCTGTTGGGTAAAATCAGGTGTCTCACGATCAATCCCTTTTGAGCAATGCCGTCTTCGTCCATGACCAGGAACCCAACCTGTCTGTGCATTTCACTTATTGCTTGCTGGCTGACAGAAACATAATTAACTGCTCTGGAATATTTTTTAGCATATTCATCTGATGCATATTTAATATCCGGGAGATAGATATCAACGATTCCGTCCAGCAGCTTGAGAGTTTCAATGGAATCGTAGGCATTGGTGTTATATACAAGTGGTATATTGAGGCCAAGTGGAATGGCATGAAGAAGAGCTTCGACTATCTGGGGAACGAAATGCGAGGGCGATACGAGATTGATGTTGTGGCAGCCAAGTTCATCCTGCAAATGCAGCATAATATTTGCTAAGGCATTACTATCGAGATCAAGATGGTTATTGTCAGTTGACTGACTGATCTGGTGGTTCTGGCAAAAAACACATTTTAAATTGCAGTTAGTGAAAAAAATAGTGCCTGATCCCTTACTCCCCGACAATGCTGGCTCCTCCCCGTGATGGTCACAATAGCTTGAAACAGAAGCCAAATAGCCTGATCGACAAAATCCTATCTTATCTTGCATTCGGTCTACGTGACATTTTCGTGGGCAAATATCGCAACTCATGAGACGGCTTTTGAGTACTTCTACCCTGGTTGCCAATTCACCTGAATAGTAAAGTTTGATATAAGATGGTTTGACCATAATTTTCAGTAAGTATATTAAACAATCTTTAAACAAGTTAAAAATTGGGCTGACATGAAGCTTATCAGCCATTGATTACTGGCAGATTGTTGTGTATGATGATACAGGGTTCGCGGAAAAGAGATGTGGCATAAATCTATTAATTCTGGAGCAGGGGAGAATGGGGAAATATATACTTGCTCATGATGTTGGCACCAGCAATAACAAGGCTGTATTGGTTGATGTTGAAGGCAAAGTCTGCGTGAAAAGTCTTATACCTTATGGTATATCATACCCGCAGCCAGGTTGGGCAGAACAATCCCCTGATGATTGGTGGAATGCTGTGACTGAATCCACACGGCAAGTTATAACAGAAACAAAAGTCTCACCTTCGGACATTCTCTGTGTAGTCTTTTCTACACAGATGCTTGGAATTGTGCCTATGGATGAGGCTGGTAATAGGCTGGGTGAAGGCATTATTTGGATGGATAACCGTGCAGCTGAGGAAGCTAAATGGATCATGAACAAATTCCTGGGTGAAGCTATATTCGCTGCTATAGCAGGTGCTTCTATTAATGGTAAAGATGGGATTCCCAAGTTAGTGTGGATAAAAAAGCACCAGCCAGATATATACAGGAGGATGCAATGTTTTCTGGATGTCAATGGCTATTTGACTTACCGTTGTACAGGCCGCATGGCAATGTCGTGGGCCAACGCTTCTGCCTTTGGTATCGATCTAAAAAGCAAGAGATGGCTGTCTACTATTTTTAAATATGTGGGATATGATCCTGCTAAGCTGCCTGAACTCATTAGTCCAGTAAGCAAGGTAGGAGGGCTCACAGCGGAAGCTGCCAGGCAAATGTTATTGCTGGAAGGTACACCGGTTATGGCAGGGGGTGGGGATGTTCAATCTGCTGCCGCAGGGTCAGGGGCTGTTGGGGAGGGTGAGGGACATGTAAGCATTGGTACTTCAGCCTAGGTCGGAGTTGTGACGAAAAAAAAGCCCACTGGGAAGAATGGAATAGCCACGATACAATCGGCCGATCCGGACAAATCGTTGTTATTGGCCCAGATGGAACTGGCGGGTGGATGTCTCAAATGGTTGGGAGATGAGATATGTCGTACGGAAAAAGCTGACCCGTCAATATCCAATATATTTGGTTTTATGGATGATCAGGTTACACAGGTACCGGCTGGCTCTGACTACCTTATATTTATGCCCTGGATGTATGGTGAGAGGTCACCTGTCGCAGATTCCTATATAAGGTCTGGATTATTAAACCTTACACCGTCGCATACCAGGGAACATATTATAAGGGCGGTTTATGAGGGAGTGGCGTATAACATACGCTGGATGATAGATCGCGTTGAAAATGAATATAAATTCCCTATTCCTGCGCTAAGGGTTATGGGGGGTGGATCGATGGGTCATCCCTGGATGCAACTCATCGCTGATGTCACGGGCAAACGTTTGGAGACAGTCCATAATCCACAGGAGGCTGGAGCCATTGGTATAGCCATGGCAGCAGCTGTGGGGTTAGGCATATTTGATAACTTTGAGTCCATAAAAAAAGTTGTAACGGTGGATAAAATATTTAACCCTGATCCACAGAATCGTGAAGTATATAATTTGCTTTATAATGCTTTTCAGGACCTTTATAAAGACCTTAAGTCGTTCTATCATAAACTTAATAAAACACGAATTAATGAAGCTGAACAAAAAAGGAGGCTGGAATGAAAACTGAAGAAATACTGAGCATGCCTGTAGCACTACCTGACGGGATTGATTATGACGACTATATTATTGGCACTTACAATGTAACTTATCCCGCCGCGTTTGCCATGCCGAAACTGGCGCCTTTGCTGGCTGTTGAACAAAGTACGGGTACCTGGGTACCTGTTCCCGAAGAAACTCCCGAAGTAAGACGTAATCACGTTGCCAAGGTCATCGGTGTTTATGAGATGCCTGATCATGAGTATGGCTTGCCGCAGGGACTGCAGGAAAGGAACTGGGTAGTACAGATCGCTTTCCCTGTAGTAAATATAGGATCACAAATACCGATGTTGCTGACTACAGTGGTTGGCAACATATCAATGGCCGGCCAGGTCAAGTTGGTGGATGTCAGATTCCCTAAAAAATATGTCGCAGGCTTTAAAGGTCCGAAGTTCGGCATAGATGGAGTTAGAAAGCTGCTGGGAGTGAAAAAGCGGCCTTTGCTCAACAATATGATTAAACCATGCACAGGTTACAAGTTGGAGTTGGGTGCAGAGCTATTTAGACAGGCTGCGTTGGGTGGATGTGACATAATCAAGGACGATGAACTGATTGCCGATGCCTCGTTTAATTCTATTCTTGGTCGTGTAAAAAGATATAAACAAATCGAGCAGGAAGTTTTTGAAAAAACGGGGTGAACATACATTATATAGTGTTAATATATCTGACAGTGTTCCCAAAATATTTGATAATGCCAAAAAGGCTGTGGAATGCGGTGCTAATGCGCTCATGCTTAATTATATTGCGGTAGGGCTACCTGTATTGCAGGCTATAGCTGAAGATCCCGATATCAACGTTCCGATCCTGGCGCATATGGATGTGGCGGGAGCAATATATATGTCTCCCTATCATGGCATTAGCTCACATATTATACTGGGGAAACTGCCCAGGCTGGCAGGGGCAGATATTGTTGTTATCCCGGCACCTTACGGGAAAGCACCAATACTTACTGAGAAATTTGATGCAATGGCAAAGAACCTTACATATCCTCTGTATAATCTCAAACCGTCATGGCCAATGGCGTCTGGTGGCATTACACCTTCCATGGTACCCAAGGTAATGCAGGAGCTCGGCACTGATATCGTGATCGGTTCTGGTGGAGGTATTCATGCCCATCCCCAGGGCCCCATTGCAGGTGGTAAGGCGTTCAGACAGGCCATAGACGCTACCATGAAGGGTGTATCCCTTGAGGAATATGCTAAAACTCATAAGGAGTTAGCTGCTTCTATTCGGGCTTGGACCGATCCCTTTAAAAAAGGCGTATGATAATGAAATTTTGCCAGTGAGGTGATCCTGACAACTATATATATTTAGACTGGTCTCGCACACAGGCAGGATGTAATTAGCCACTATAACATGGAGCATTGAATGCTACAAAGTTGAATTTTACCTTTAACGATGCTTAATTGAAAGGTTGGGCTACGAAAGCGGTATGCCTACAGGCAATCTCCATAAAAAGGCAAAGACAGTTGGCCGGCAGGTCTCTATTTTTTCTTGCCATAGCTATCATTAATAGGCTATCAAAAAGGCCGTTCAAAATAGTCCCGTGGCGCAGGGCGTGTCAACTCATTTAAAAATGTT
>DFZI01000072.1:1053-11031 GCA_002383665.1 Dehalococcoidia bacterium UBA4060 | reverse complement strand
TATATATGCCTACCGTGCCCGCGAGGTTGGAGTCAAGCTTGTGATTAATACCGATGCCCATGCCATGGCGCAATTTTCGCTGATGAAATTTGGTGTGGGTGTGGCGCGTCGTGCCTGGTGCCAGCCGCAGGATATCCTCAATACCAGACATCTGGCAGACATTTTACGGTAAAATGTCTTGCCGGGTGTGTGTAATCCCCCGACCGGAAGCAATAGATAACTGGTTTTGCATAAATCAATGTTTTTTACATGACTCAGTAGTGGTCAGGATGAAAAGATAAGAGGGATTGTAAATATGATCGAGTCAAGACTGCACGACGAAGTATTGCAGATCAGGATGAGCCGCTATGAGGATTTTCCCGCCGGAACCTGGGTCAATGCCTTTTTGGTGGATGGTTTGCTGGTGGATACAGGCGCGGCTCACACGGCAGAGGAGCTGAAGTCCTTTCTCGGGGATAAATATCTTAACCAGGCTGTCAATACACATTCGCATGAAGACCATGTTGCGGCCAACCGGTTTTTGCAGGATACCTATAGGATTGAAATCTATGCACACCCCCTGGCGGTGGATAAAATCGCCGGGCCGGTCACGCTGTATCCCTATCAGGAAGATGTGTGGGGTTATCCGGTGCCGAGCAAGGTCAAACCGCTGGGTAATTACATTGCAACGGAGCATTACAGCTTTGACGTGATACCAACGCCGGGTCATGAGAGAGACCATGTTTGCCTGTTCGAAAAGAAAAACGGCTGGCTGTTCACCGGCGACCTGTATGTGACGACGGCTCCGGTCGTCTGCCGGCCTAATGATGATATGCCTCAGACCATTAAAGATCTCAAGAAGATACGTGGTCTTAACCCGCATACAATTTTCCCTGCGCCTACGCATGTGGTGACATCGCCCTGCGAGAAGCTGGATAAATTGATCTCCTACCTGGAGGCACTTGAAGAAAGGATTGACAGACTTTACCGGAGAGGAATGGGTGAAGCGGAGATCAAGCAGGAGATATTTCCGGAAGACAGCATTATCACTGAAGCCACCCAGCAGCAGTTTTCGTCGCTCAATATGATAAAATCATTTTTGAAGAAATATGAGCGACAGGATAAAGAAAAGCGGTGATAAGGATCGCAAAACAGTAGCACTGGCAGGCGATGCCCGTGCTATTCAGCACCTCAAAGACTCGATTAAACGGGGACGGAGCTGGTATATCTCTCTGCTGGAAGCTATGCGCCTGTGGAAAAGCTCAGCGGAGATTTACCGTGGTGAGCACTATACGTATCTTATAGGTGGTGAAGCTTTCGATTGGCTAAGGCTGGCTGAGCGCTTGTGCGAGGAGGTGCGGAGGGATATCCCTGAAGATGAGCTGGTTAACCTGCTTTTCTTTGATCGCCCGCCTGTTGAAATCACGGATGCCGAGTTCAAGCGGTTGCTGGGTCCGGCCAAGTATCGCGCCTACCTGAACTATCTTTATGGCGTGCTTACGGAGCAGGCGCTTATCCTGTCGGCTATTTATGAGATCAGGAAAGGGAGCATCTGCCCGCTTAAACCTGATGATGAGGCTGAAAAGGCCTTTAAGCGGATATATGGTTCGGGCAGGTCGATATTGTTGCATGAATTTCAAAAAGAGAATAAGTACGCTTACCGCAAGTCGCTTACGCTGGGACAATGGAAGGAGTTCACCTACTGGCTGTTCAGGTACCGTGTAAAACACAGTGAGAAGCCCAAGGTGGCCAGCGATACCAGGAAGGCACTGACGCTGATGCACCGCAGGATGTCCGGCAGGGTGATTTAACCGAGTTGCTGAAGCTCGGCCTGCATACGGGCAAACTTGCTCTTATATTCTTCCAGTCGTGCTTTCTCCTTTTCTACAACAGTGGAAGGTGCCTTACCGATAAACTGGCCGTCTTCCAACCGTTGTGTAAGACGTACAATCTCGTTCTGCAATCCATCCATCTCTTTGGAAAGACGGGCTTTCTCGGCATTTAGGTCTATCATGCCAGCCAGCGGTACGATTACCTCAGCATCCCTGAGCACGGCTACCAGCGTCTTTTCATTTTTCGCCGGCCGGCTGGTGCGTGGCAATATATTAAGCGGGCGGGTCCTGGCCAGCATCTCGATTATGTCTGACCTGGCCCGTATGTCTTCAAGCAGGCTATCGGCGTAGATGAAAGACTCCACCCACCTGCCAGTATCGACTTTATATTCAGCGCGGGTATTGCGGATAGAACGTATGATCTCCATCACTGCTTCCATAACCTGCTCTGCACGGTTGTTCAGCACCTTCCCGTCAGCAACGGGATAGCGAGCCACTATCAATGCCGGGGCTTCCAGCATCCCCTGAGGCAGACGTTCTTTCATGTTCTGCCAAAGCTCCTCGGTGATGAAAGGCATGAAGGGGTGGAGCAGCCTGAGCGAGGCTTCCAGCACATAAGTAAGTACGGGCAGGGGTGATCCGGCCTTGCCAAGCCTCTGCTTGGATATCTCGATATACCAGTCACAGTACTCACCCCACAGGAAATCATGTATCTGTTTCTCAGCTTCGCCGAACTGGAAATCCTTGAGCAGTGAGTCAACTTCCCCAACCAGTCGGTTAAACCGTGAGACGATCCAGCGATCTTCGGTTTCTGTGAGATATTTGCCGATATCGGTAAATATATCCTTGCTTGCTGGCTCGGCCTCCAGGGCTTTAAGGACAAACCGTCCTGCGTTCCATAGCTTGTTGGCGAAGTTCCTGCCCGCTTCCATGCGGTGTGCACCCATGTTGATATCATTGCCAGGCGCAGTGCCGGTGGTGAGAGCGAAGCGCAGAGCATCGCAGCCGTACTGGTCGATAGCGGTCAGAGGGTTGAGCACGTTGCCCTTCATCTTGCTCATCTTCTCACCCTTTTCATCGCGGATCAGTCCGTGCAGGTAAACGGTGTGGAAGGGAACATCGCCCGTATTTTCGATTCCCAGCATGATCATACGGGCCACCCAGAAGAACAGTATGTCGTAGCCGGTCTCCATGACCGATGTGGGATAGAAGTATCGGAGGTCCTCGGTCTGGTCAGGCCAGCCCAGCGTAGAATGGGGCCACAGACCCGAACTGAACCATGTATCCAGGACATCTGGGTCCTGTTCAAGCCGGGTGCCGCCGCATTTCGGGCAGGCGGTAGGCGTTTCGGTTGAGACGATCATTTCTCCACAGCTCAGGCAGTACCAGACCGGTATGCGGTGGCCCCACCATAGCTGACGGCTGATGCACCAATCGCGGATATTATCCATCCAGTTGAGGTAGATTTTGGTGAAACGTTCGGGCAGTATCTTTATCCTGCCGTCCCGTACCGCTGTTGCAGCCGGTTCAGCCAGCGGTGCTATCCTGACAAACCATTGTTTGCTGACCTCGGGCTCGATGATGGTTGAGCAGCGGAAGCAGTGGGGTACGGCGTGGGAATATGGTTCGATTTTCTCCATCAGACCTTCTTTTGTGAAGTCCTCGACCACGCGTTTGCGCGCTTCGAAGCGGTCCAGCCCGGAATAAGGTCCTGCATTGTCGTTCAGGGTGGCATCCGGGTTGAGGATGTGGATGATCGGCAGGTGATGTCGCTGGGAAATCTCGAAGTCGACCGGGTCATGAGCGGGCGTGACTTTGACCATGCCCGTGCCGAACTCTTTGTCGATGGCCTCGTCGCCGATGACGGGAATGGCACGATTAATGAATGGCAGTATAACCCTTTTACCGATTAGATTTGTATAGCGCTCATCCTCAGGATTAACTGCCACAGCAGCATCACCCAGATAAGTCTCGGGTCGCGTGGTGGCTACTGTGATGTAGCCGCTGCCATCCTCGAAAGGATATCTCATATGCCAGAGGTTGCTGGCGATATCTTTGTTCTGCACCTCTAAATCAGAAAGTGCGGTGCGACAGCGCGGACACCAGTTGATAATCCTCTCACCACGGTAGATAAGTCCCTTGTTATAAAGATTGACGAACGTGGTTTTCACGGCCTTGACGGGCCCATCATCCAGGGTGAAACGCTCACGGGACCAATCACAGGATGCACCCAGACGCTCGTGTTGGTGGGTAATGGCGCTGCGTGACTTTTTGACCCAGTCCCAGACATGCTTGAGGAATTCTTCTCTGCCGATCTGATGACGGTCCAGACCTTGCCTGGCGAGCTCTTTTTCCACCACCACCTGGGTTGCTATGCCCGCATGGTCAACACCGGGCAGCCATAGCGTGGGATCGCCCAGCATGCGGTGCCAGCGGATCATGATATCTTCGAGAGTGGCTGTGAGGGCGTGGCCGATGTGAAGCTCGCCCGTCACGTTGGGCGGAGGCATGATGATTGTAAAGGGCTGCCTGGCGTGGTCTATTTTGGGCGTGAAGTAGCTGCCCTCTTTCCAGGACTTATAGATCCTGTCCTCGACCTGTTTTGATTCATAAGCTTTAGGTAAATCAATCATGTTTAACCCCGGTTTGATTGTCAATCATTGTCGCTTGCGGGCAGATGAGAAACCCGCGGTTCCATTGTATTTAAAATAGTTTGCCAGCTACATTGTTTAGCTATCAATCAAAGCTGTGACTATAGACAGCGTGGATATCGCCTGTATAATCAGACTTACCTTGTTTTTTTCATCAATTCGAGTATCCTGTCCAGTATTTTATCGGCCACTTCGCTCTTGGTCAGTAGGGGCAGAGCATCGGCTCTCCCTTTGCTGTCGATGATCGTAACGCGGTTCGTGTCTGAGCCGAATCCACACCCCTTTTCAGTTATATCGTTGGCAACGATGAGGTCAAGACTCTTGCGTCTGATCTTCTCGAGAGCATTTTCAACGACGTGATCGCTCTCCGCCGCGAAGCCAACTCTTAGGAAACTCCCTTTGGTGGCAGCGAGTATATCGGGCGTTTTTTCCAGTTGCAGGGTCAGTTCAGGATGGTTCTGACGCTTGATCTTGGTATCAGATGTTTTGACCGGGCGAAAATCAGCGGGAGCAGCCGCCATAATAAGCGCATCACATTTGACGGCCGCAGCCTGTACGGCGTTAAGCATATCTTCAGTCGTCTTAACTTCAACTACCTCGATGCCAGCAGGTTTGTGCAAGGCAACGGGCGCGCTTATGAGTATCACATCCGCACCGCGGTTGCGTGCAGCTTCGGCAATGGCGTAGCCCATCTTGCCGGAAGAACGGTTGGTCAGGCTGCGCACCGGATCAAGAGGCTCCGCTGTGCCTCCTGCAGTTACGACAAGACGTTTACCTTTCAGATCGCCTTTCCTGCCCAGGACTTTAAGTGTAATATCATAGATTTCATCCAGTTCTGTCAGACGCCCCAGTCCCCTTTTACCTGATGCCAGTCTGCCATAAGCAGGACCCACGAAAGTTAAGCCGCGTTTTTTTAGCTTTTCCACGTTTTGCTGCGTAATCTCATTGGCCCACATATTGTCATTCATGGCCGGTGCAATCACAACCGGGGCTCTGGTAGCCAGAACAGTGCAGCTAAGCATATCGTCGGCCAGTCCGCAGGCGATTTTGGCGATGATGTTGGCAGTGGCTGGCGCAATTAAAACCACATCGGCAGCTTCAGCAAGAGCCACATGTTCTACACTGAACTCTGAGGAGAGGTCCCACATCGAAGTGACCACCGGCTGTCCTGTGATATTGCGAAAGGTCAGGGGGGTGATGAATTCGATGGCTGAAGCTGTCATAATTGTTTCTACCTTGAATCCGGCACCGGTGAAGCGCGATGCCAGGTCGGCAGCCTTAAAAGCCGCTATGCTTCCGGTCACTCCCAGCACGATCGTTTTTATTTTTTCAGCCATATATAAATTTCCTTTACGGGAGATTCAGGTTGTAGATGATACACAATCCGATCAGAGTCAGGTCAGGGTTGATAACATCAATAACATTGGTAGCCTGGGAGATTATAGTGGCAAACCCGCCTGTCGCAATTACCTTTGCCCTTTCACTAAGTTCATCCTGGATGCGATTTACCAGCCCCTCGATAAGGCCGACATAGCCAAAGACCACGCCTGATTGCATGGCGGCTACGGTGTTTCTGCCGATGACTTTTTTGGGGATGGTCAGCTCTATTCTGGGCAGCATGGCCGTACGTGTGAAGAGCGCCTCTGTAGCAATATAAATGCCAGGTGCAATGGCGCCGCCTATATAGTCGCCGTTCCTGGTTACAACGTCGAGTGTGGTGGCTGTGCCCATGTCGAGGACGATGAGCGGCCCGCCATAGAGCTGGTGGGCGGCTACAGCATTTACGATGCGGTCGGGTCCAACCTCACGAGGATTCTCCATATCAATACGACGCCCCGTCTTAACCCCTGCCTCAACAATAAGGGGCGCCTTTTTGAGAAAGTGCTTGCATACTTCATCAAATATGAGCTGTACAGGAGGTACGACGCTGCAAATGACAGCATCCTTTATTTCGGGCCCGGTTGTACCCCTGCGTTCCATGATTGATAGCATGAGATTGGCATATTCATCAGGGGAGCGGTGGATGGCAGTTGACATACGCCAGGTGGTGACGAGCTTTTCGCCCTGAAAAATGCCGCAGGTGATATTGGTGTTGCCTATATCTATCGCTAATAACATGCTAATTCATTATTGCATAAACAAAGGGGGTAAATCATCTTCCGGAGTATATTTTCAATCCCCTTATCACCCTTGGCAGCAGGGGAAGAAGGTCACTTGCCAGCATGCCGGCGTCTCCAATTTCACTGTAGGCTATGTCAGCAGCGGTCGCGTGCAGGTATACACCCAGTGTGGCAGCATCGAAAAGCGGTATGCCCTGGCCGGCCAGACCGGCTATTGCCCCGGCAAGCACATCGCCCGTGCCGGCTGTAGCTAACCCAGCATTGGCAGCGCTGCTGATGCGTGCATGACCCCTGGGCTCGGCAATCACGGTAAAGGCACCCTTGAGCACAACAACCTTGCCCCAATCCATGGCTGCACGCCGGCAGATATCCAGGCGGTTGGCTTGCACCTCTTCGATAGTATTACCGGTTAGCCTGGCCATCTCACCCGGATGTGGTGTAAGGATGGTTGCGCCAGGCAGCTTCTTCCACCAATCAGTTATTTCAGGAAGTATGTTGAGTGCGTCGGCATCCAGAACAAGTAAAGGCGGCTTTTGCGGCAATCCGGTGATCACGCTCTTCACGAAATCTTTAGTACGAACATGCTGGCCAATGCCGCAGCCCATCAACATCACCTTACAGTAGGGTAATATGCGTAGTATAGCTGATGAGGCTTTCTCCGACAGAGCCCCTTTTTCAGATTCGGGAAGTGGGGCATAAACGATCTCAGTCAGCTTGGTGGCCAGCGTGGGCTGAAGGCTTCTGGCTATAGATAGTGTAACAATGCCTGCACCCACCCTTGCTGCTCCCATGCACGCCAGGTAGGCAGCCCCAATATAGTTTTCTGATCCTGCTACTACAAGGATCCTGCCGAAAGTGCCCTTGTTTGCGCTTTTGGGACGGGCTGGTAGTGCTGATCGTGCCCATTCTTCTGTGATCAGTTCGGTCTGGATGGGGCGGCTTAACTCTTTGGGGATGCCGATATCAGCAATAACTATCTTGCCGGCGTGGTCAGCCCCCGGAAAATTGTACAGGCCCGGTTTGGGAAGCCCGAGAGTCACGGTAAGGTCCGCTAAGGGGCAGCTATGGTCGACGGCGCCTGTATCTGCATTGAGTCCGGTGGGGATATCAACAGCCACTATGATTAGCTCAGGGCGCTTGAGCTTTTCCTGGTTTACACGGCTGAGGACCTCCTTGAAGTCCCCTTCGAGTGGACGTGCCCTGCCCGTTCCCAGTATTCCGTCGATAACGATCTCAGCATTTGATAGCAGCTCTTTCAGTTTCAAAAATTCAGGTCCGTGTTCCAACTGTATAACAGGTATAGCGTACTGCTTGAGCAGTTCAAGGTTTTTATCTTCGGATGACCGATCTGTGAGGAGAAAGACGTTGACATCGGCGCCCCATTCATGCAGGTAGCGTGCGGCTACTAAGGCATCACCACCGTTATTACCAGATCCTGCCAGTACCAGCACCCTCTTGCCGGCGATATAATCTACGAAGTCCCGTATGGCCTCGGCCACGGCGCGCCCGGCGTTCTCCATCAGGTCTGCTGTGCTGATGCCCATATCAGCAGCTTTGCGGTCGATGTCGCGCATTTGTTCGGCGGTAACAATCTTCATCGTTGATCTCCTTCTACAGCCTGCTGTGTCTGAAGTTCAAATTGCTGTAATTTGCGGTGCATATCTTCCCAATGTGTACCCTGCCAGTAGAGGCGGTGGCAATCAGGGCATTCCATGTATTGCTCCTGCCTCTCATAAACACGAGGCGGTACTTCCCCTTTTATCCCCTCCCTGTCACGGGCCCGCAGAACGCCATTGCATTCCAGGCAGCGTGTAAAAGGTTTAAAATGAGTATTGAGCTTTAGTTCGGTAATGACCTTCTGCATTTGCAGTTCAGGATCGTCGCCCGATACCAGCACTGCCTTTACCCTGTGCATGGCTACTGCACGTCTTTGCATAAATCCCGTATCCTTGGTAACTATAATGCGGCCCTGCGCCATTGCCAGCTTCACCATCAGCCCGTCATCCAGCTCATGGAAAAGGACTGTATCATATCCCATCATGCGTAGCCAGCGGGCTATCCTGCCGACATTGGTGTCTACAACAAACTTCTCGTCCACCCCTAAATTGTATGTTCTTATCAGTTGGCTCGCAAGGGATTGAAATTGGTGCCGATATCGTAATAGTCGATTTTTTCCTTTGTCTTGAGGTAGTTAACGATTAAATAGGTTAGCGGTGTAGCGATAATTTCATAAACTGATTTGAACAGCCAGTGCCATAATATCATTCCCATCAGCACACCGGTCGGAAGGACACCCCAGAAGCCTATGACGAGCACTATGATGGAGTCGACTGCCTCACCCAATAGGGTTGAACCGATCGTGCGTGTCCATAGCCACTTTCCTTTTGTCATCACCTTCATTCGGGCCAGTACATATGCGTTGATGAACGCTCCGCCCAGGTAAGCGGTAAAGGAAGCTATGAGGAAACGGGGTGTGTTGCCCAGTATGCGATCATATGCCTCCTGTGCCTCGAAGGTAGGTGCGGCGGGGAGTATCCCCACCAGCCAGATGGAAGCCACCAGCAGCAGGTTACAGAAAAAACCCAGCCAGATCACACGGCGCGCCTGCCGGTAGCCGTAAACCTCGGTCAATATATCCCCGAAAATATAGCTTATGGGGAAGATGATAATGGCGGCCGGAAGCGTCAGACCAAGTACACTGATTTGCTTTACAATCAGTATATTGGCCGCCAGCAGGCTGGTTACGAAGAAGGCGACTATGGTGACAAAACGGTATGAGTTGGTCAAGTGACTAAAGCCATTTCTTACGATGGAAATACCAGAGCATGCCACCTGCCGTGGCGAGCATGATGCCCACTATGCAAATAAACGGTAGATAATCGCCGGGCGAACCTCCTCCAGGCAGGTGAATATTCATGCCCCACATGCTGGCGATAAGGGTGGGAGGGGCCATCATGGCCATGACTATGGTCAGCACGCGCATGATCTCTTGAATCCTGTGCGAGGTCAGCCAGTTGCTGGTGTCGGCCAGNNGGATATTTCTCCTTTTCCAGCTCCTCCAGCACTGCTATCTGAGGATGTATAATCCTCCGGAACGAGATAAGGTCACGCCGTATCAGGGAGATCTCACGTACCGTCTCAGGCACGGTGCGTGAATATATCAAATCTTCGATCTTGTCAATATTATCACTTATTTTATCCAGGATGGGGAAACAATAATTGACCAGCCTGTCCAGTATCTGGTAAAAGAGATAGCTGGCACTTCTGCCCATGATCTTTTGCCTCATATCCTCATCGACCACGCATTCATTGAACAGCCTGGCCAGAGGCTTGAGATCACCTTTATGGATGGTAATCAGGTAATTTTCCCCTATGAAAATATTGACTTCGCTGGGC
>DFZI01000072.1:0-880 GCA_002383665.1 Dehalococcoidia bacterium UBA4060 | reverse complement strand
ACAATCTGCAGCGTTCGGCAACTCCACATTATAAATCTTATGGAAAGTTTAGGAAAGCTGTCGTTCAATCATGAAAAAAGGCCCCCTTTAAAGGGGGCCTTTGGGTGAAGTGGAAAAGGCTCAGTATACTCTATTATCAACGATCTTTTTGGCGGTTTTATCGATGGTGCCCGGCTTGACGTACTCTATACGGTCGAAACGTACTTTGCACACTCCCTGGAAGTCCTTTTTGAGTGTTGTCTCCCAGGACTCCTTATCGCCCGGCTCACTGCTTAGCTCAACTTGTAACAGCATATCGTCCCTGTTCTCAATCCGGTTGACGATAAGCTGATAGGTGGAGACTTCGGGATACCTGCTCAGCACTTCATCGGACTGCCGGGGATGGACAAACATGCCTCTGACCCGGACCGCGTCGCCGCATCTGCCCATGATCTTAGGTATTCTGGGTGTAGTGCGCCCGCACTCACAAGGTTCAATGATCAGTGAAGACAGGTCTCCTGTCCCAAAACGTACCAGGGGATATACCTCATCAAAAGGTGTAACGACTATCTCTCCGACCTCGCCGGGAGGCAGTATATTACCCGTAGCCGGGTCAACGATCTCCACTATGCAATCGGTGTTGACATGCATACCTGTGTTCTTCTCGCAGGACGATGCTATAGTGCCGATGTCGGCGGGGGCATAGTTGTCACCACCCATACAGAAGATGCCGTATTTCTCGGTAAACATCTTGCGGAGTGGATCGCCACCCATCTCCCCACCGACTATGGCGAATTTGAGGTTGAAGTCTCTCTTGAAATCGTAGCCCATCTCCTCAGCCTTTTTGATGATTGTGGCGAGGAAAGACGGGGTTCGACAAAACCAGTGACCTTGAGATCGT
>DFZI01000100.1:13485-14072 GCA_002383665.1 Dehalococcoidia bacterium UBA4060 | reverse complement strand
GCACCGGCAACCATGACCAGGACTGCTCCGCCAGCGCTACCGATCAAACCAGCAGCTCCTGTCAGAAGGACAGTTGAATAAGTAGCCAAACATATATAATAGTCCGGCCAAATAACCGGGAGGAATAAGATGTTGTTCTGCAAAAAATAGTCAGTGACTCTAATTTGCCTTTTAGTCATCCTGGCAATGCTTTGCGGCTGTGTCGGAGCTGCGCAGCCGGCGCAGTCTGAGACCATACCTCCCGCCGTAGTTACCGAAAAGGATTTTACTCTTCCCTCCTGGACAGAAAACGTCGGTGCCATGGATGCGCTATCAATGCTTAAAGACCGGGTAACAGCGCTATCCTCAGACTCTTTCAAGGATACGGGAAAATGGAGTGAGCAGAAACAGTCCCTTTTAAGCACTATCGACAGTTTAATTCTCGCCACGAGCAAAGGAGACTACACGGAAGCATCAGCCCTGATGTCTGACAAAGTCCAGGGCACTCTCAAACAAACCTTGGCGGGTGATGAGATAGGGAAGCTGATGGGTCTGGCGACGATCACGGGGCAGACGATTGTAAACGCGGGAAAAACAACAGTTAAAAC
>DFZI01000100.1:0-13478 GCA_002383665.1 Dehalococcoidia bacterium UBA4060 | reverse complement strand
CTTCCCTGGGAGGGCGTGCGCCACTCTACCGACCGCTATGACATCTCTGCCCAGGCAGAGCATTCCAAGCTCTGGGTGCCTACAGGTAAGGTCGTGGGCAGCGAGGATTGTCTGTACCTGAATGTATGGCGGCCGCGCACGGATGAAAAAGGCCTGCCGGTGTATTTCTGGATTCACGGCGGCAGCAATATTTTCGGCACCAACAAACTTTACGACGGTAGCTTCCTGGCCTCGCGGTCCAATATGGTGGTGGTCTCCATACAGTACAGGCTGGGGCCCATGGGATGGTTCAACCATCCAGCCCTGAAGAAAGGAGCCACAGCGGAGGAAAGCTCAGGCAACTTCGGCACGCTGGATACGGTCAAAGCGTTGACCTGGGTACGTGATAACATCAGCGCCTTCGGCGGCGATCCGGGTAACATAACCGTGGTCGGTGAGTCGGCCGGCGGACACAACACTTTGAACCTGGTTATTTCACCTTTGGGGGCAGGGCTGTTTCACAAAGCAATTGTTGAGAGCGGCGGGATGCAGCCCATATCGGTAGAAGACGGCATAAAGCAGGCTAACAGCACGATTGAGAATCTCCTGATCAGTGACGGCACGGTCAAGAACGGGAATGAGGCTGCCAGTTACCGTGAGAAGATGACTGATGATGAGATTGCCAGATACCTCCGAGGCAAAGGTGCAGCCGAGCTTGTCAAGGCAGAATCCGGCGACAAGAGTGCGGTGAATTCCCATTCTGCCGTCATGGATGGGTCCGTCATACCCGGGGCATATCTGGATGTCATAGCATCGGGCCGGTACAACAGGGTGCCCATTATCATCGGGTGCAATGAATACGAGATGAAGCCATTCCAGCCGCTGCTGGGTGCCGTCATCCCCACTTCCAGCGGCTATAAATGGTCTGATCTGTACAAGGTGCTCGACGGCCAACTGAAGCTGGATGAAGTGTTAGCCAGCCCGGTAGATAAAGAGCTTTATGAAGCCTGCGGCTATTACGGCAGTCGTAACTGGAAGGCTAAAAATGTTGATCCTGTTGCCAGAAAGCTCCGAGAAAAACAGGATAATGTCTGGGCTTATTTTTTCAGGTGGGGAGGTGTAGGCTCAGGACCTTCCCCCTATGACTTTATCATCGGAGCCGGGCATGCCACCGAGATACCATTTTTCTTCGGCTGGCCTTATGATACCTTCGGCTATGCCTTCACCGAACAGAACAGGGCAGGACGGGAGGCCTTGCAAAAGGCCGTCATGACCTACGTGGCTCAGTTCGTCCGCAGCGACGACCCCGACAGCGGCGATGGCAGCCTGCCGCGCTGGGAAGCATGGTCCAATGACCCGGGCGGGCCGAAATGCATCGTGCTGGATGGCACCTTCACCGAGGCCAGAATCAGCATGATGACCGAAGAGGTCACCGCCGAAGATGTCCACGCCGCCGTGGAAGCCCTGCCAATCCAGATGAAAGCCCTGGTTAAACTGTGGGCCCAGTGAATTCCGTAGTCCAGCAGAAGGCACTCGATTCATTTATCAGCAGGTAATATTGAAGAGTGGTGCCGTCAGTCGCTTTCCTGTGCGGTCTGCCCGGATGTCCCCATGCCCGGCCGGTACCTGGCAAAGCCATTGCGACCTGTATGCTTGACATGATACATGGCCATATCGCCGTATTTAATCAGGGTCTTTAAATCGGCCGCATCATCCGGATAAATGGCAATGCCTATGCTGATAGTGATGTAACATTCAGTCTCGTCGCAGGTGAAGGGCCGCATAAGGCTGTCACTTATCCGTTGTGCTACATATTCCGCCGACTGCTCGGCAGAGATCTCGGGCAACAATATAACGAACTCATCGCCTCCCAGCCTGCATACAGTATCGATCTTGCGGACTGCTTCTGAAAGCCGGGCGGCCAGCTCCTGCAAGGCACGGTCGCCGGCATCATGCCCGTAGTTATCATTGATGTCTTTGAACTTATCTATATCCATGACCATCACGGCAAGTTTCCTCTGGTAGCGTCCTGCTTCCTCTATTGCGACCGCAGCCCGATCGTTAAACAGGACACGGTTTGGCAACCCGGTAAGATGGTCGTAATAGGCAATATTTTTAACTGCGTCTTCCATGAGCTTGCGTTCAGTGAAGTCATGAAAGACCAGCATATGCCCGTTGACACGCCTCCGTCCGGTCTTTAGCGGAGAGACAGTTACACTGTAATAGTGCAGCTTCTGTGCAACATCAAGTGCGATATCGGTCATATACTGGTCTGGTTCATCAGGATTATGGTAACGGGATAGCTGTTTTACAATTTGATCGGGAAGGGGACTGCCCAGCATCTGCTGGCGTGTCAGTCCCAGTATATCCTGCATGGCCCTGTTGAAATCCACCATGCGCTGCTCGCTATCGATCACCAGGAAGCCCTCCTGCATCAGCTCGATGGCCGATTCCCGTGCTACCGGCAGGATATCCATAAAATGGTGCCTGGTGATCAGCAGGGTAAGACATACTCCTGTTACAGCAAAGGCAGAAGGCGTCCAGTCGGCATGGGCAATGGGGGCAAGGTTAAAAATGTAAATGACATTGGCAATGACGGGCACGACGGTAGCTATAATCAGGTAGATGACCTGGTCAATTAGCAGCCGCGGCGCACGGAAAAGCCTGGAAGAGAGTATGGCAAGGCTGGTAACCAGCACCATGTAGCTGTAAAAGGCCTGTACCCAGAACCAGGCGCCGTGTTCCTTCTCCGCCAGCAGGAAGGGACCATCTATGATAAGATGTATGTTGTAATACATCAGGTCGTGCGATCCCTTGGTCCACTGGAGTACGATGGTAATCAGCGGTATTACCAGCAGGGCTGCTATTGTGGAGGGCTTTATCCAGGCGTCCTGACGGGTGTACCGCGCGGCGAACAGCAGCAGCATCACAGGCAGTGTCACTATACCCAGATAGCTGATATTCCAGGAGAAAAGCTTGATATCCAGGGCACTGTGGGTGTATTCAATTATGTAACCCAGCGACCAGAATACGATGGCAAAAAGGATGCCGAGGAGGGGAAGGGCGCCCCGTATATGGCGTCTCTGCCAGATATAGCCGATGAAGAAAAGCGAGATCGCCATGCCCACGCACAGGCTGGCAATAAAGGCAATGTAAACCACATTATCGACAGGAAAATTCAGCATAAATCCTATCCGGCACAACCAATATCATGACATTCTATCCAGTATAAACAATATATGGTTACACACCTTAACCTGTCAATATTTGGGCAGAAATAGCTGANNCGTTATTAACTTATATTTAAATTACAAGATATTATTGCAATGACGGTAAATACAATCGTATCACCGGCGGAGCTTAAGACCGAGGAGCAGTTGGTCAGGCGTGCCCAGCATGACTGCCAGGCTTTCGGCGAGCTTTATGAGATTTATTACCAGCGTATTTTCAACCTGGCTTTAAAACGTACGGCCAATATTCAGCTTGCGCTGGATATCACGTCGGTCACTTTCCTGAAGGCGCTCAGCCAGATTAAAAAGTACCGCTGGCGCGATGTTCCCTTCGGGGCATGGCTCTACCGCATAGCAGGCAACGAGATCAACGACTATTACCGCAAACATAATGGCAGGGTGACCAGCCTTGAGCAGATAGCGGAGCTGGCAGATACCAACGACTATACCGATGAGATCAATCAGGCCGAGGAGGAGCTGAGCCGGCACGAGGAATTCCTCAGGCTGCACGAGAAGATCGCCGAACTGCCCGAGATGTACCAGGAAGTGATCACACTGAAGTTTTTTGAGAAGAAGAAAATCCGCGAGATGGTGCAGATACTGGGTAAAAAGGAAGGAACGATAAAGTCACTGTTGCACAGGGGCCTGGAAAGGCTGAGGGAGAAAATGTCATGATGCAACTTTTCCTCCCCGGACGCGTTAACAATAGTAGCAGGCTGGTACGAACATGATGAAAGAGGAACTGATTAAAAAGCTCGAACATGTTGAGTTGCCCGATATGGAGATAAAGGGCCACAAGCGGGTGCTCAAGCAGGTCTTAATGCAGGGCACAGCTTCCGGCCGCCTGCTGGAAAATGATCCGTACAAAGTCCGGTCACGCAGCCGAGTCCGGTCTTTATGGGAGTGGTTGAAAGGTCCGCTGTGGAGGCCGGCCATGGCCAGCGCCCTGGGTATGTTGATACTGGGTGCTATACTGGCCGGAGTATTTTACACGGTTACGCCCCCACCTTCGGCCATCGCCGCCGATGTGGTCAAAAAGGACCCTTCCATACAGCAGAAGCTGAGCGGCTCCGGCGAAATCATAATCGTCAGGGTGGAGGTGCAGGACCGCATGGCACGTGTCGTATGCGGGCGCGGCATGGGTGATTTTATCGAAGCCGATGTCAACATCCACGACCGCACCGTGGTCAACGCCAGGCGCTTCGAGGGGCTTTTCATGGCTGAGCTTGCACCCGAGGCTAACGAGAACGCCATCAACATCGCCCTGCTGGATTCACGGGTCAAGCCCATGCTGGCACGGGGAGCCACGATAGGCCGGGTGTTTCCGGTCTTCTCCTCCATCTCCAGCATAGCCATCTCCGACAGTAACCTGGTTAAAATCACGCCGTCCGCCTGTCATGCTATCGTACCTCTGTATGTCGATGGCAAGGCCTGGCTGGTAGAGGTGGACCTGGACGGCAAAAAGGTTGCCCGCATTATAGAGCCGCAAGCACTTTTCCTGCCTTATTTCAGGGAAATGCAGATATCTTCAACCAGCATTTAATCGCTTCTCATCAGACTGAGAATTTACAAGGAGGATACATATGTCTTTAGCCAAAAAATTATCGGATATAAGGCTGTTGCCGATTATGGCCACAGCCCTGCTGATCTTTGCTTCGCTCTTCAGCGCCTGTGCAGCACCCGGTGCCAGCGCTACTGCAAATGCCCTGCAGAGAGCGCCCTCATCCTCTCCGGCTGTTGTCACAGGCACGGCGCCGCTTTTCGATGAAGCGACCACGGTGGCCATGTATGAACAGTGCATCCCGGCTGTGGTCCAGATCGAGTCGATCGTCGAGATCAGCTCGCAGCTGCCCATGCCGTTCAGCCTGAGCCCCAACCAGGAGGGACTGGGCTCCGGTTTCTTCATCGATGGGGAAGGGCATATACTGACCAATTACCACGTGATCGATAGGGCCTCCAAAGTGAAGGTCGTGCTGGATGACGGCACCAAAATGGATGCCAGTGTGGTGGGCACCGATAAACATAACGACCTGGCACTTCTGCAGGTCAATAAATCCGAGGCCGGAGAGATTAAGTATCTTACACTGGGTGATTCCGACACCGTCAAACCCGGCCAGATGGCCATTGCTCTCGGCTCACCCTACGGATTGCAGGGCTCAATTACCGTCGGTGTGGTCAGCGGCGTCGGGCGGTCCCTGCCCGGCTCGGCAGACCGCACCATGACCAATATCATCCAGACCGATGCTGCCATCAATCCCGGCAACTCCGGCGGCCCACTGCTCAACTCAAGGGGCGAGGTCATCGGCATTAACACTGCCATCGAATACAATGCCAACAGCCTGGGCTTTGCCGTGCCCGTTAACACGGCCAAAGCACAGTTGCCCGAGCTGCTCAAGGGCGGCGAGGTGAAGACAGCCTGGCTGGGGATCGAGGGCACGCCTGTCACCCCGGAGATGGCTAAAAGGCTCAATTTAAAGGTGGAGAAAGGGGTCTACGTGGTCGGTGTTCTGAAAGACAGCCCTGCGGCCAGGGCCGGACTGATAGAGGGCGGAGTATCAACCACCAATCCCAATGAGCCCTCCGCCGGCGGCGACATAATCACTGCCGTGGACGGGCATCCGGTGGCCACGGTGCAAGACCTGCTCTCATATTTCAATAATAAGCGACCGGGCGATAAGGTAACTCTTTCCGTGCAGCGGGGAGACCAGCAGTTGAGTGTGCCCGTTGAGATGGGTGAATGGCCTGACAACCTCGGCAGCATTACGGCCACTCCCAACCAGAGTCCGAATGAGGGTTTGAACGGCGGCGGCGACGGGTACAACTTCGATTTTGGCCCGTTCCACTTCCACTTCAAGTAATGAAAAGGGGCGCCACCAAGGTGGCGCCCCTTTTACTATCTTTCAAGTGTGGGAACTTATTTCTGTGCCTGGGCCGGGGCAGGATTAACGATGCCCTTGGTCAATTTCTCAGGGACTTCTTTAAGCAGTTCATCCAGCGTCCATAATCCTCCTTCCTTGTTAATCGTCGCAATGATCTGGGGCTCCGAATAAAGGCCGAGCTGATTGCCATTGATGAAGAAGGTGCGACCATTAATGTTGGATGCCTCCTCAGTACACAGATAGACTACCAGAGGAGGAATATGCTCTGGCTTGGAAACACCGAAGGCTTGATCCAAATATTTCTGGAAATCTTCCTCAGAGGTAATGCCCATTGAAGCCGCCTTCTTCCTCATGGAATTCTTGAAATCCTCGGTCATGGTCAACCTGGTGGCCGCGTTGGGTCTTATGGCATTGACGGTGATTCCATATTTGCCCAGGTCGAGGGCAGCAGAGCGTGTAAATCCCACGATACCTTCCTTGGCTGCACTGTAGTTGTCGGCCGCGATGTCACCTAGTCCGGCGATGGAAGAGGTATTTACGATGCGTCCGTACCTCTGCTGCCGCATGTAAACGCTGGCCGGCCTAGTGCAATGGAAGGTCCCGTAGAGGTGCACCTTGATAACGATGTCCCATTCTTCCTCGGTCATATTGAAAAGCATGCGGGCACGCAGAATGCCTGCATTGTTGACCAGAATATCGATCCTGCCAAACTTGTCGATGGCGGTCTTGATAATGTTTTCGCCGCCCTCTGCTGTGGCGACTGAATCATAGTTGGGCACAGCCTCACCACCCATCTTGCGTATTTCCTGGCAGACCTCCTCCGCCGGTGTTTGGGATGCGCCGGACCCATCCGCGGCACTACCCAGGTCATTGACCACCAATTTGGCGCCCTCGGCTGCCAGCGCCAGCGCTTCGGCACGCCCTATGCCGCGGCCTGACCCTGTTACCACCGCCACCCTATCTTTTAATCTGTTTCCCATGCTTTACACTCCTTCCATAGAGCTTATTTTAAAGTTTCCCCTGGCCTATGCCGTTGGGGTGATACCCTCGATATTTTACTCCTCATCAGCGATGATTGCACCGCTGAGGCAGTCGGGTAACCTTCAAGCCCCACCCGCATGGCTACCTGCGCAGCAGCTTGCCGATCTCGGCCCGGCTGAGCTTCCTGACCCCTCCCTCAACCATATCACCCAGCTCCAGCCCGCCGATGCGCACCCTTTTAAGCGTTTTCACCTCGTGACCGAGGGAGGCGAACATCCTTTTGACCTGCCTGTGGCGTCCCTCATGGAGGGTGATACTGTAGGTGCAGGCAGCGCCGGGTATCTCTTTGATCACAGCCGGAGAGGTCAGGCCGTCCTCAAGCTCTACGCCTTTCTCCAGCTTTTCTTTATCAGCCTCGTTGAGCCTTCCACTTACCGTCACGATATACTCCTTCTCGTGCTCGAAACGAGGATGTGTGAGACGGTAGGTGAGATTGCCGTCATTGGTCAGGATGAGCAGGCCAGTTGAATCATAGTCCAGCCTCCCTGCTGGATATAGTCCCAGCGACCGGTAACGCTCGGGCAGCATGTCTACAACGGTCTTCCTCCCCCGCTCGTCACGCGTGGTTGAGAGCACATTTAGCGGCTTGTTGACCATGAAGACCAGCATCTCTGCGGGCCTGAACTTCACCGGCTTGCCGTCACAGGTCACATTATCGATCTTCGGATAGACTGGCATGGTGTAGCTTTCCACGACCCTGCCGTTGACACTGACACGTCCTTGCTTGATGGCAGCCACCGACTGGCGGCGTGCACCGAAGCCGGCTTCGACCAGGTATTTCAGAAGTGGCACGGACTCCATGGGCCCATGATAGCAGATTCCAGACAAAAATATCCGCGGTTCGATGATGTTCGTTTATAACAAATTAATATGCTATTTTTTACCTTGCAGATAGTCAATCATGGGCTGTGTGACCAGGGGGACGACATCGCCGATCATATGGGGCATAAGACTGTCCATGATACCGGGCATCAAATCCGGCATCTGCTCTGCCATGTATTCGGGCATGGGGACCGTCTCACCCACCAGAGTAAGCATCCTGGGCATCAGTTTGGGCATCATCATGGGCAGCAGTCGCGGGAAAAGCACGGGGAAGAGCGGCTTCATTAGGCCCAGTGCGCCCGGTATTTTGCCCATTACACGCATCATCCTGCCCATGCCCAAGGGCATGGCATCTATCATCTCGGGCCACATCTTACCCATCAGGTTGGCAAATCCCTGCGGTGTCATCAGCGCGATCATACCCTCGAATACCGCCCACTGCTTTTTTACCTCGGGGTCGGGATCGGGGAAGTCGTAGCCAAGACGAGAGCAGGCAAAGCGGGCCAGGTCCTCGATGGGCATATCTATCTTCTTCTTGTCGGCAGACACTCGCAACTGGAACTCGCAGCAAGGACAGAGTGCCAGTATTCTCTCGGCACCTGTCTCCTGTGCCTCGTTGATGCGGATCTGCCCTACCTCGGCGGCTACCGGCGGATCCTTGATCAGGGTGAGCACGCTGCCGCAGCAGTGGGCTGCCTCGTGGTGGTATGGCATCTCAACGAGATTAACGTTGGGCAATGACCTGATCACATCACGCGGCGGCTCATAGACTCCCGAGACGCGACCGATATGGCAGGAATCGTGCCAGGTGACTGTGACCGGTTCCTGGCCATTATCGGCGAATTTGAGTTCGCCCGCCTTAAGCTTATCCGAGACGACCTCGCTATAATGTTTGGCCGTAATATCATATTCAATGCCCAGCTTTTTTGCCCATTCGGGATAGGTGTGGCGCCACATCATGTTACAGGCCGGGCAGGAAGATATCACAGTATCCGCACCTGAGGCTTTGACTGCGGCGATGTTATGCTTCATCGTTTCCACGAAAACATCCCATTTCCCGGATACCAGCATGGGCGTGCCGCAGCAATTCTCCTTCGGCCCGAGGTAGGTGAAATCCATCCCGGCTTCATCCAGCAGGCGCACGCTGGCCATGCCTATATCGTTTTCCACGTAGCTGGCCGTGCAGCCGGCGAAATAGACGTTCTTCGACTTGACCCCGGGACCGTGCCTGGATTTCAGGTCCTCGGGGAACCAGTCGGAGCGGTCACGGCGGTAGCCTGCCCAGATATCTCCTTCTTTTGTCAGCGCAGCACCCATCATCTCGAAGGGCGGGATGGTCAGCTTCTTCTCCTCGTGTATCAGCTTGCCGCGCAGCTTCATCCAGGATGGTTCGATAGGCAGTGAGGCGGAGCAGCGGAGGTTACACAGCTCACAGGTGGTGCATACCATGATGGTATCCACCATGAACTGGTTCCATTTCTGCCTGCCCTCCATGTACTCGCGCAGCCAGAACCATTTACCGCGCGGAGACTGGCTTTCCCAGCCGCGGCTGTAAAACTGGTCGCATTCCTCCACACAGTAGCCGCACTGCGAGCAGGAATAGGCGTACCATGCCACATCGGCCGGGATATCCTTGACGGGCTTCTGCGGCCTTTCTCCCACCTGGGTGATAACGTAGTTGCCGAAAGGCCGGATGACCGGCTCAAAGGCCTCCGCCATGCCAATAAAACCGCCCAGGCTGCTTTTCCCCACCACCTTTCCGGGATTGAGGATATTCCTCGGGTCCGTCGTTCTCTTGAGAGCCAGCAGCTTGGCAGCACGGTCCTTTCCCAGGGTCTCCTCCGCCTTTTTGATAAAGTAAAGGCCGGTGGCATACGGCCGTCCACCGTGCCTTTTAACGATCTTCATGATGGACAGCGACAGCGAGAAGACGAAGTTATAGGTGAACTTGCGCTGGTCACTGGGAATAAATCCAAGGATGACGACCTCCGGCCTGCCGTTCAAGCTTTCGCGTATGATAATGCCCTCCTTTACGATGGGCTGGTCGATCTTTTTCTCTATCTCAGCCATAACATCGCCCAGGGCTTCGAGGGGGACGACGACCTCCGCCGGCACCAGGCTGGGCCCCAGACGTTTGACCACCATCAGCTTGAAGCGGTTCTTCCACTCGTGCTCCGCGATGCGGTCGCTCAGTATTTCCCCCTGGCAGGGTTTGAGCAATTGGGGGATGAATTGCATCACGGCTGCATCATCGCGCTGGCGAAAGGTGAGCGTGGCAATATAAGAGGCAGGCAGGAGCACCCTTTCCTCGGCCGGATGGCCGTGCTGCTCTCTCAGCGGTGACAGGTTTTTAAGCTCGGCCATCCTGGGATTTATAAATATAATCGACCAGATGGGCAGTCTGGCATCGATGACCGATTGAACAAATTTCTGCAGGTCATGCGCATCCGGGCAGCCGATGGAGATCACCTTGAGATCTTCTTTGGGCTGGACCCTGACTGTCAGCTCGCTGATAAACCCGGTGATACCCTCAGCGTCCGAGACCATTTCCAGGCCGTCTCCGCTGACATCTTTAACTTCGCCCGACGCGGTTATTATGCGAACGATGATCACGTTATCTCTGAACCATCCTGCCTCGTAGGAGCCGATGCCCGCGCCTCCCTGCGCCAGCCACCCTCCTGCCGTGGAGGCAGGATAACTGGTGGGATATAGCCTGAGGGTCAGGCCTTCCTTCTCCAGTGCCCTGTCCAGCTTTTCCCAGGTAACGCCCGCCTGGACGCGTGCGGTAAGCGAGGTTTTATCGATGGCTAACACCCGGTTCATGCGGAAGAAATCTACGACTATGCCCTGCTTGACCGGCAGCACACCGCCGTAGCCCGAAGAGGCCTTGCCGCGCGGCGTGAGCGGTATATCCCTGTCCGCCGCCCACTTAATCAAATCTGCAAGCTCGTCCTCTGCCACAGGTTGCACGACCGCCTGCGGCACGGTGCTGCCGACAAGCGGTTTGATCAGGTTCGGCATGGCGGCCATGTCGTGGCTGTATAAAATCAGCTCCGTCGGATTAAAATTGACACGGTTGCCGAACTTCCCTTGCAAGTATACCTTTTCCTTTCTGCCCAGTTTACTCATCTATTCCTCCATAATTACCCGGTCTGATTGTTAAATTCCCAACGTATCGATAAAAGCCTACATCAGAGGTTGTTCTGTGTCAGATTGTGCCTTTTGGCGACCTGGTCTGTCTGCACCCTTATTAACAGCTCTATCGCCTGAAAAATTCTGTGGTCGGACAGTGAGTAGTACACGGATACCCCTTCACGCCTTGCAGAGACAAGTCCACGTTCCTTCATCAGGGAAAGATGCTTGGAAACATTGGACTGGTTAAGTCCCAAGGCATTGGCAAGGTCGCTGACAGACTTTTCTCCCTTTACCAGCTCAGCAATGATCAAAAGGCGGTTGGCATCGGCCAGGGTCTTGCAGAACTGCGCATGGAACTCGTATAGCGTGACCCTGTCCAGCTTTATCTCACTCATAGTATTTCTCCATGAATATATTACTATATACTCATATATTGATAGATTATACTATTGCGAGATTTGCCCGTCAATGCATGAATAGCAGAAAGGTAAATTTCGGTGCCAAGTTTACGCCTGTGCTAAAATATACCAAATCTAAAGGAAGTCTACGCAAAGGTGTATTGATGAGTGTAAAGCGAAGAAGGCTCCAGATCATAGTGCTGGTCATATTCACATTGATGCTGGCCCTGCCGGCTGCCGCCTGTGGACAGGGCGGCGGTGATCCGGGCAGGACGGTAATGCAGT
This sequence comes from Dehalococcoidia bacterium UBA4060, assembly GCA_002383665.1. Taxonomy (GTDB): domain Bacteria; phylum Chloroflexota; class Dehalococcoidia; order GIF9; family UBA5629; genus UBA6808. The sequence goes on along the minus strand of DFZI01000100.1, from coordinate 1,709 downwards.
ATTACAACAATGTACGTGAGTGGTTCATCATGCGGGGCGCCAACGACCGCATCGAGAAAATCCGCAAGGGCGACATGCAGGTCACGGTCGTAGATGATAAAGGCAATGCAGTCAGGGATGCCAGGATCTACTACGAGCAGCAGGGTCACGACTTCCTCTTCGGCTCGGGGCTTGCGCCCCTGGGCATCAAGGATGGCGGCCCCAACGCAGTTGACGACCAGTGGGCACAGGCCTACACCGCCCTCTTCAACTACGGCACGCTGCCCTTCTACTGGGACAGCTATGAGCCAGCGCAGGGTCAGACGAACGAACAGCTTTTAAGGGCCATGGCCGATTGGGCCCGGAAAAGGAACATCGTGACCAAGGGGCATCCCCTGGTCTGGGCGGATGTCTCTCCCTCCTGGCTGCCACCCGGTGTCAACGACATACAGGTGGCAGAGGAAAAGCATGTTAAGGATATTGCCGGCAACTTCTGCGGACTGGTGGATTACTGGGATGTGGTGAACGAGCCCACCATGGGCGCCCGTGCCAGCACCCCCATCAGCGCCTGGATGAATGCCAGGACACCGGCCACAGTCTGTGTCGATGCGCTCAACTGGGCCAGGGCAGCCTGCCCCAAATCAACTCTGATAATCAACGATTACCGCACGGACCAGGACTTTCGCGCTATCCTGCAGGACATCATCCGGCAGAAGGGCAGGTTCGATGCCATCGGCCTGCAATCACATATGCACCGCGGCAACTGGCCACTTTACCAGGTGTGGGACCTCTGTGAGAGCTTCAAGGACTTCAACGTGCCCCTCCATTTCACCGAGGTCACCGTGCTGAGCGGTGCGCCCAGGACGGGCATATCCACTGCCCAAACTCCCGCCCAGCAGGATTGGCCGAGCACGACAGAGGGGGAAGCAACGCAGGCCGAATACGTGGAAAAGCTGTATACACTGCTTTTCAGCCACCCGTCGGTGGATGCCATCACCTGGTGGGACTTTTCCGACAGGGGAGCATGGCAGGGTGCTCCGGCCGGACTGCTGAGGGCGGATATGTCAAAGAAACCGGCCTATGACAGCCTTCTCAAGCTGGTCAAGGGCACCTGGTGGAGCATGGGCGACGTTTACACCGGCATGGAGGGCAACGCCTCCTTCAGGGGCTTCTACGGCTCATACAAGATCATCGTTGAGAAAGAAGGCAAGCGTGCAGATGCAACTGTTTACATGACCAGGGGCATCGACAACGAAGTCCAGGTGCACCTGCCGGGCTACATTCAGGCACCGCCGACGCCGCTGGCCGAACAGATCTGGCCTTATGCGGTCGCGGTCGTTGCCCTCGCCATAATCGTATTGATCATCCGCCAGATCATGATCATCAGGCGGCGTGTATAGCCGACAGTGGTCAGGCTTCATAGCGGACGGGCAATCACCACAAGCCCATAAAAGCAATCAAGCTGATTTGTGAATGAGGCAGCCGGCTTAGTATAATATTGTTTCTGCGGGCCTGTAGCTCAATTGGGAGAGCGCCTGATTTGCATTCAGGAGGTCAGGGGTTCGAATCCCCTCAGGTCCACCATTTCAGGTAATATTATCACCTTACTTTAGCTTTAATTTAATCCACACAGCAGTGAAATTATCACCATTTTAAGTTTGATGGTGGGTAACAATATTACTGTTACATAAACTGTGGAATGTGGGTTAATCTGTGCCAAAATATTAAAA
>DFZI01000077.1 GCA_002383665.1 Dehalococcoidia bacterium UBA4060 | reverse complement strand
TTGTGAAGCAGACTGGCTTTGATCTGAAAAAGATATATCAGCTTTTCCCGGGTGGGCCAGCCAAAGGCGCTTGCAAAGTAGCTGGATTACCCAAGCCTACCGGCTGCGTATAAATATCTGCGAGTTTGTTTTTTCAGACTATGTGGCTACAGATTCTGTCGTATCTATGTTTGCTTGTCTTTGTCGCCGGATTGTCCTGGCGAGTTATAAGATACTCAAGTCTCCCGGTACATCTCCGGTGGGAGTTATATCCAGTAGCACATGAAAAGAGCAGACCTTACGGGGGGTCATATCTGGAAGATATTGATTGGTGGCATCGCCCGATTCGTACTGATCCACTGGGCGAATTCACCGTATTTATGGGCGAGATTCTTTTCTTCAAAGAATATTTTAAATCCAAGCGCGGATTCTGGTATTTTGTATATCCTTTCCACATCGGGCTGTTTTTAATCCTGGCATGGGTTGTGTTGCTATTGATCGGAGCTTTTATTCAGATAGGCGGAGCTGAGATATCTGCCACCTCAACCAATATCTGGATAGCAATTGTATACTATCTAACCTTAATTGCGGGAGTTGCAGCCTTTGTTACAGGGATTTTTGGCAATATCGGGTTGCTAATAAAACGATTAACTGATAATGATATGAAGAATTATACCGATCCCATCGATTACTTTAATCTCGCCTGCATTCTCGCTATTTTCTCACTCGGTTTTCTTACATGGATTGTTGAAGATCCTGCATTCAATATGGCACGCCGATATATATCAAGTATGATCCAATTTAAGTCAAGTCAGTTAGGCATACTTGGAACAGCCTTTGTATTGTTGTCGTTGTTATTCCTGGCATATATGCCCTTTACCAGGATGATGCACTATGTAGCCAAATATTTTACTTATCATAAGGTTAGGTGGGATGACCGGCCTAATTTTCGTGGCAGCGAGCTTGAGGGTAAAATTAGAAAAATGCTTTCCTGGCGCGGAACATGGGCTGCACATCACATTAAACCAGGCATGACCTGGGAACAACAGGTTAAGGACTCAGGTACAAGTGAAGAAAAAAAATAATGCTATAAAGGAAAAGATTTCATTAAAGGATATGAGTAGCCGCGAGGAGCAACTCGTAGAGTTGACTCCTGAACAGCTTGTGCCGTTGCCATATCCTTACGATAAAGTGTCTGAAGAGCCGCGGATGAAGTCGCTTACGCCGGCGCAGAAAGAAAGCCTGGAAAGCTCACTTGATGGGGTTTCTGCTATCGGTATCCGCAAGACTGATAGTGTTGAAGAACAGGAAGAATATGTAAAGAAGTTTATCTCAGGTCTGAAAAAGCTACTTTCCAAAGAGGACAACTGGGAATTTTTACAGCCTTTGATGCTGTCCCTGGAGAATTGCGCTAAATGTCAGAATTGCAGTGAAGCATGCCCTATATACACTGAGAGCGGCCGGCAGGAAATTTACAGGCCTACATACCGTTCAGAATTGCTGCGCAAAATAATTCGAAAATATGTCAAGAAGGAGAAGGGGCTGCTCTCGAAATTCAAGGGAAGCGACATCGAGTTGAATTACAAATTAATTGTACGGCTGGCCGAGTTGGCTTATAGATGTACGTTATGCCGCAGATGTGCGCAGGCATGTCCAATCGGTGTGGATAATGGCCTGATTACACATGAGATCAGGAAACTCTTCAGCCAGGAGATGGATATTGCTCCCAAAGAACTTCATGAACTAGGAACTGTCAGACAGCTTAAAACGGGTTCCAGCACAGGCACCTCTCCCAAGGCGTTACATAATTTCATATCTTTTATAGAAGAAGAAATTGAAGACAGTACAGGCTTGAAGATGGAGATACCGATGGATAAGAAAGGAGCCGATATACTTCTTATACATAATGCCGGTGAATTTATCTCCTGGCCTGAAAATATTGCCGCATTCACCATCATATTCAATGCTGCTGGCTTAAGTTGGACTCTTTCCAGCCAATTAGTGGGGTATGATGCTGTAAATTATGGTGTCTGGTATGATGACGTGCAACTATCCCGTATAGCGATTAAACATATGGAGGCAGCTAAAGAACTGCAGGTTAAAAAGGTGGTTATAGGGGAATGTGGTCACGCACATAAAGCTTTGCTTGTGGTCGCCGACAGGGTGCTTACAGGCGACCTGAATATCCCTCGAGAAAGTGCCATGCCCATACTCGAGGATATCGTCTGCAATGAAAAAATAAAAACTGATCCTTCCAAAAATGGCTTTCCTGTTACATTGCATGATCCCTGTAACATGGTCAGGTTAAGCGGCATCGTAGAGCCGCAGAGACGAATTTTACGAAAGATATGCCCCGATTTCCGTGAGATGGAGCCGCATGGTGTTGATAATTATTGCTGTGGCGGTGGCAGCGGTTTTGCCATCATGGGTTCAAACAATTTTACGGACTGGCGGTCCAGCGTGGCGGGACGCATGAAACTGCGGCAGATACTGACAGTATTTCAGGATAAGATCAGTCCAGATATCCATAAATATGTATGTGCCCCATGTTCGAATTGCAAGGGCCAGTTACGTGATCTGTTTGCCTATTACAATCTCAAGGAGAAAACGGGTATCATTTACGGTGGATTGGTGGATCTGATTGTGAACGCCATGACAGATATTAAAAAACCGTTTATAAACTGGGAAGATTGATAATAACGTCGGCCTTTGACTGACGAATTAAATATCCGACCATTCTCTCTGGTACTTGGACTTTTACTCAAAAACTCCTTCAGAAAGTAATTCAACGAATTCGTCATCAGGCATGCCCAGAAATCCCTGGCAGATATATTGAGTATGCTGGCCTAGACACGGTGCCGGGAAGTGGGGTTCTTGCGGCGTCTTAGAAAGGATGATTGACAGGGCAGAAAAAGGATAATCTCCAAGCTCATCATGATGCATGTGACCCACGTATGGTTTCTTGATTTCAGTTGCGGGTCATAACAGAGGTTCTTGCCATTCTGTACCACACCCGCAGGTACACCAGCAGTCTGTAGCATATTCATCAGCTCGTAGGCATCAAAATTTCGTGTCCATTCATTGATCAGGCTGTTAAGCTCATCCTCATTTTGTTTGCGAGTCAATAATGTTGAAAATTTTGGCTGTTTTATCCAGGGTGGATTGCGCCAGGTGGTTATTACATGGCTATATCATGAACGCGACTTTGATCTACCTAAGGCTGCTGATGAATTGACCGATGCTGTATATGCGGCAGTTGCACCTGTGATTCTACCTTATGTTTGCCCCTTTGCTCAGGCTAATATATCTGCAATCAAAAATAATGCCGATCGGGACAGTAATAAAATTCGACAAACCTCTAAATAGCCTCAATGCGTATTTCGATTGGCCGGATCATATCGCCAGCAGGTTTATTTGTGTCCTATCAGCTTCCATCCTTCTGCTTCGATATTGCGGTATATATCCATAAGGGGGATCCCGCTTCTTTCAGCAATCCTGCGGCAATCTTCATATTCAGGTGATATTCCCAGGATTTCTCCTTTTAATTTCTTTACTTTGATCCTCACCTTGCCATACCGAGATTTTATTTCTACTATCTCACGTTCAGCAATGTAACGAAAAACCGGCCTGACCCTGACACCCAGTGTGGTTGTCTCTCTGAGCATAATTTCAGTCAGAGACGTTTTTAAAGAGTTAGGACACAGGACACTCAGCATGATAGCAGGACGGTTCTTTTTCATCTGTATTGGGGTCAGCCAGACATCCAGTGCACCCTGGTGGAACAGCTTTTCCATAATATAGTCATAGGCTTGCGGATTCATATCATCTATATTAGTCTCAAGCAATACGATGTCGTCAGTCGCCTGTTGCTCATGTACTGTACCGATCCACAGGCGCAGGCTATTGGGATACCCGCGGCTGTCCCTGCTCCCGGCGCCATAGCCTATCCTATCTATAGTCATAGAAGGCATCTCAAATTTTGCCAGCGCCGATACAATAGCTGCTCCGGTCGGTGTTACAAGCTCCAAACTCTGCATGGCGGAAAGCGGTGCATTGATTACAGGTGCCCTGGTGTTGGCAATGATTTCTATGGTCGCTGGTGCCGGCAGAGGCAACATGCCATGACGTGTCTGTATATAACCTGAGCCAAGAGGAAAAGATGAGGCGTAGAATTGATCAATATCCATCAGATGGAAGCCGATGGCCGAACCGACAATGTCTATAATCGAATCAACAGCGCCCACCTCATGAAAATGCACTTTTTCCAGAGGCACGCCATGGACATGTGATTCGGCTTCGCCAAGGCATTTAAAGATTTTCAGTGCCATCGCCTTTACCACGTCTGGCAGGCGGCTGGAATTAATAAGGTGGGCTATATCGGTGTAAGTTCTGTCAGACTGTGGCGTGCTGTTTTCAATAATTACGCTGGCATGTGTGGCTGAGATGGCTGACCGGTAAACCTGCTCTTTGGTTATTCTGTACCCTGTAATGGGCAGGGCGGAAAGCTGCGTAGTTAGCTCTTCAAAGTCCAGGCCTGCATCCAGCAAACCACCAAGCACCATGTTGCCGCTACATCCGGCAAACATGTCGAAATATAGAGCCTTCCCCATCATCTCACCTGTTCGAAATTCTGCAGTAATTCATCAAGGCTGCCCGAACGGAAGCCCTCAATATCGACAGTAATATATCTGTAGCCCAACTTTTTCAATCCGTCAACGAGCATATTGCTGTTTTGCAGAAGTAGAGTGATATCGTCCTGGCCGACTTCGATACGTGCAATATCGTTGTGGTGCCTCAGCCTCACCTGCTTTATCCCAAAACCTTTGATTAAATCTTCCCCCCTGTCGATCTGCTTTACGATCTGCCCGGTTATGGTCATGCCATAAGGTATGCGGGAGGCGAGGCAGGGAGCAGAAGGTCTATCCCAGTTTTTTAAACCTCTGTTGTGAGCAATAGAACGTATTTCGGATTTGGTCAGGCAGGATTCGGCCAGCAAGCTATGGCATCCTACTTCTGCTACAGCCTTCAGGCCTGGCCGGTATTCGCTCAAGTCGTCAAAATTGGAGCCTTCGCAAATAGTAGTGATCACCATCTCGTCTGCCAGCTTTCTTAACCGGAGGATCATCGCTCTTTTGCAATAATAGCACCTGTCTTTGCCATTGCCGGTAAATTCAGGAATGCCCATAGGATCCCAGTTGATCTCAACCAAATTAAGCATGATTTCGGCTGCCAGATGGCGGGCGTTGTCCAGATCATGTTCAGGCACCAATTGTGATAAAGCAAGGACACAGATGGCCTTCTTGCCCAGTATCTCTGTTGCCACCGCGGACAGTACAGTGCTATCTACTCCACCGGAGAATGCTATGACCACAGAATTCGCCTCTTTTAGTTTTTGCTGGAGGCAATTGACCTTATCATCAATCGGTGAATCTACCCCGATATCTGTCATCGGCATCGGTTGATAAGCCCTGCCATATAACCGGCATTAAAACCGCCATCTATATTTACTGCTGCGGAGCCTGGCGCACAACTGTTGAGCATGGTGAGAAGTGGTGCAATCCCTTGGAAACCGGCTCCGTACCCTATGCTGGTGGGCACGGCGATTACAGGGCAGGAGACCAGTCCGCTGACCACGCTGGGCAACACGCCGTCCATGCCGGCCACTGCTACTATAACGCGGGCACTTCTGATACTTGATAGGTGTGCGAACAGGCGGTGGATACCTGCCACGCCGACATCGTATATCCTTTCCACCTTGTTTCCCATCAGCTCCGCTGTGACCGCAGCTTCTTCCGCCACAGGGATGTCAGCGGTCCCCCCTGTTAGAATCACAATGCCGGGCAATTTTCTTTGCCGCTTTAGCCGGTTGATAACTATAGCCCTTGCCTCCGTGTTATATTTTGCACCAGGTATCTTTGCCTTTACTGCCCTGAAGACACTGTCATTAACGCGTGTAATCAATATCCTTGAAGACGACTCTGACACATGTTGGGCAATGTCGGTTATCTGCTTTACAGTCTTGCCCTGGCCATATATTACCTCTGGAAAACCTGTGCGCAAACTGCGGTGATGGTCGATTTTGGCATGGAGCATATCCTCGTATGGCAACACTCGCAACTCATGCATAGCCTGCTCCACTGAAAGCTCTCTGCTCTGAACCCTGGTTAAAATGCCAGTAAGCCACTGCGACCCAGTGAAGGAAGATGAACTTTCATGTGCGTTTTTCTTCATGAAGCGAATATATTGAAAATGTGCTGGTTTTAGCTTAGCATATTATTAACATCTTGACTATAAAACAATAAATTATAGCTAATATATTTACAAAGTATACAAAACTATTGTTTTTTGTCAAGCATTGTTTTACAATAGGTTAATCTGATAATTTATCGATCAATCAATATACTGCGGGTAAGGAAGGAGGTCTCAAGATGGCTATACCAAAATTGAGTGAGGAAAAATATCAGGCCATAGTGGCAGCTTATGAGAAGAAAACACCTCTTTCTAAAAAACTGAATGAGGAATCGCGCAATTATATAGTGCCGATGGGCGCACCCGCATACATGATCTGGCATAGACCTTATCCTCTTTTTATCGACAGGGCAGAAGGCTCACGCCTGTATGACGTGGATGGCCATGAATACATCGATTATTTTATAGATCAGGGCATCTCCTTTATAGGACATAAAGCACCGGCGATCCGCAAGGCCATTGACAAGGCAATGGATCGCTACGGCTTTCATCTGGAGATGTGCGAGGAGCTGGCTATCAGATGGGCAAGCAAGGTCATGCAGCATTACCCTTCTATCAAGAAGATAAAGATAGTCAACTCCGGCAATGAGGCTACCGAGTTGGTCTGTCAGATTGTACGGGCATTCACCGGTAAAAACAAGATCATCAAGTTTGCCGGCCACCATCATGGCTGGAACAGCGTCCTTTCATATGATGCGCTGGCACCTGGCTCCGGCACGCTTTTCACCGCGGGTATCCCCAATAACCACTGGGATAATATCATCAATCTGCCTGTCAACGATATAGGGCTGGTGGAGAAGGCGCTGCAGGAAAATAAAGATCAGGTAGCCGCAGTCATCATGGAGCCTCTGGGGTATTCAACGGGGGCAGAGCATATAAGGGAAGGATTTCAGAAGGAATTAAGGGAGCTTACTACCAAATATAATGTGCTGCTGGTCTTTGATGAAGTGGCGACGGGGTTCAGGGTCGCCATCGGTGGGGCACAGCAGGTGTTGGGTGTAACTCCTGACCTCACATGCTTGGGCAAGCCGGTAGGTGGTGGCATTCCCATTGGTGCGGTGGGTGGTAGAGAAGATGTAATGTCGGTCGTGGGTGCACTGGACCCGCGTGCTGAACATTTCGGTCCACTCTTTCCCATGGGCTCATTCTGTGCTCAGCCACTGGCGATGGCGGCCGGCATAGCCTTTATTGAGGAACTTGAGAAAGGGGACTATATTAATAATGCGGTGGCGAGGGCGGCAGACCTGGCCAGGGGAATAAATGAAGTAGCCGATGCTTTGAAGATGAATATCTCGGCTCACGCTGTATACAGTGTGGTGCATTTCGGACTGAATGAGAAAATTGACATGAGCAATGTTCTGGATGGCTACGAGTTTGACCTGATGATCAGGCTGGGACTGCTGATGAGTGATCCAGGTTGTGTTGTGTTGCCGGGACACGCGTATATATCGGGTGTAATAACAAAGCAGGATGTTGCTCAAAGCCTGAAGGCGTTTGAATATGCCTTCTGTATGTATAAATAGAAATCAAAAATAATGGAGGTTCGGGTATGGTAAATGATGGCATGATCGAGCAAACGATGTGTATCAGGTAGGATTTTAATTTGATGGATAAGGAGGTTGGTATCATATGAGTAGTCCTGCAACACAATCTGGCCAGGGTGTTCTGAGAAAGGAGTTGAATCTGCTCCTGCTTATTTTCATGATGATCGGTCTGAACATCGGAGGGTCACTGTTCACGCTGACCTCTTCTGCCGCGGGCCTGGCAGGGCCGGCGCTCGTAGTCGCTCAACTAATCGCTGCTCTGCCTGTTTTGCTTGCTATTGTCCCCTATATGATTATTACCTCGATCGCCCCTAAGTCGGCGGCCAGCTACCAGTACGCCAAGCTGTTCAATTACCCTCTGGCAACCAGTGCGGTGATGGTATTGCTGGTGGCCATACCTCTGGGCGGCCTGCCCCTCTTTGCACTCAGTGCCGGTAAATATATCCTTTTAATGATGCCCGGTGTACCAGAGATGGTAGGGGGGTTGCCGATTTACTGGGACTCACTGATTGCGATCATCATAATCACGATCTTTTATATTATAAATATTGTTGGCATCAAACCTGCCGGCATTGCCCAGTTCATTATGACGGCCATAATGTTGCTGGTACTGGTGGTTTTTGTGGTGCTGGGATTTCCCGCGGTCAAAATGGCCAACTTCACCCCCTTCTTTACAGGCTCCACGATTAATTTTATGGCTGCTGCTGCCCTTTCATATACATTGCTGGCCGGGGGATTGTTCGGCATAGAGCTGGGGGATGAGGTCAGGAAGGCCCATTCGACCATACCCAAGGCAATTGTAATAAGCCTGATCAGCGTGCTTGTACTGTATATTTTTATCGAGTTTGTAGCACTCGGTGCTGTGAGCTGGCAGACATTTGCTAAGGGCAACCTCGGTGCTGTAGCCCATACCTTCATGTCTGAAGGTATGTGGGTTTTCTTCCTTATCGGCGGTGGTGTGTTGGCCTGCATAACATCTGTGCATGCCATCCTGACCATTTCTGGAAGGTATACCATGGTCTATGCCCAGGATGGATTTTTCCCTCCGATCTTGAAAAGAATCAATAAGACGTTTGGCACGCCTGTGTGGGGTCTGACCCTGCCTTATGTCCTCTGCGTGATCATGCTGCTGTTTGTAAGGGATATTACTATCTTCGGTGCGATGCTTAATTTCGGCCTTCTTTACATGGTTACACTTGTATTGCTCACGGCGTACAGGCTGCCCAAGGCGCATCCGGAGATGTTCGCACAGTCAAAACTCAAAATCAAGCCGGCTATTTTATCCGCCACGGCGATTGCAGCCTGTGTACTGAATATACTATTCATGTTGCTCCTGATCTTGATAATTTTTATGCAACATATGGACTGGGCCTTCTGGCTATTTGTCATCGCAATTGCTGTAGGAGTCCTGCTTTATTATATAAGGAAGAAGCAAGGTGCCATAAAAGCAGTGGATATTTCCGAATATAAATAAGAGATCAAGCCACTGTCAGGGAGGTGAAATGGCATATAAGAATATACTGGTAGTCGGGGGTGGAGCTATCGGCGGAATTACAGCGGCCGCGCTGACACACCAGGGAGAGAACGTTATTATTTATGACACGGATAGACCACATGTTGATGCCATGAAAAAGGGGCTGGTGATCACGGGAATGAGAGAGCTGAGGATTGCGGTGAAGGCCATGACCCCTGACGATTTCAGGGAAAGTGATTACCGAGGCTGGGCCGATATCGTACTGCTGGCCGTCAAGGGCCTGCATACTGAGAATGCCCTCAAGTCCGTATTGCCCTGTGTCTCGGGCAGGGCACCCGTAGTATCTATGCAGAATGGCATCAATGAAGAGACCATAGCACACATTGTAGGGGCTGAACGGACGATCGGCTGTAGCATAACCTGGGGTGGTACCAATAAAGGGCCGGGTGAGCTGATACAGACGACGGAAGGAGGTTTCATCATCGGCCAGTGGCCCACAGGCAGGAGTCCGATCGTGGATGAGACGGCTGAATTGCTATCGAAGGCTTTTCCAACTGATATCTCAGATAATATTATCGGAGACAGATGGACCAAGCTGCTCATCACTGCTTCTCTAACAGGTGTCGGCACGGTTGCCGGGCTGACCTATGGAGGGGTGATTAAGAATGAGGCAGCCTGCAGGGTGGCTTTGACAGTGATAACCGAAACCTACGATGTGGGGATTGCCATCGGAGTAAGATTTGCCGATTTGATGGGCGTGTCACCGTCTATTGCTCTGGTCAGGAATAAAGCCGATTTTGACAATGCTTCTAAGCTAATGGAATTTGCCTTCTCCCAACATGGCGCGACAAAGCCGTCCATGTGGCAGGATATTGAGAAGGGGCGTAAAACCGAGGTTGATTTCGTCAATGGTTATGTGGTGAGGAAGGGTAAAGAGGTGGGTGTAAAAACACCTGCTAACGAGCTTGTCACACGTATGATCAAGGATATTGAGTCCGGGAAGAAGAAACCCGAATTGGCCAATTTAAAAGAGTTTGATCAGATTGTTGCTCACATAATTAAATAAATGATATAAATACAGGAGGAATACAAGATGCCAAGAAAATTAGTCATCCAGGTGGCGCCGTTCGGGTCGAATACGTTGCACAGCGATACTCCCAACCTGCCCAAATTGGGTGGTATGACGCCGTACCTGCCCATCACGCCGGAGGAGGTGGCGGAGGAGGCTTACCGCTCTTATAATGCTGGAGCCACCCTCTGCCATATCCATGCCAGGGACCCCAAGACCAAGCTTGCCACACCGGATATAAAGGTCTGGGGAGAGGTCGTCGCCCGCATTCGGGAGAAGTGCCCGATTATAATTGAAGCGGGTGGTGGCATTGGGGCATGGGTAGATCCCCAAACCTTTCAGATCATAATCGCTACGGAAGAGCAAAAGCTGAAGCTGCTCGATATCAAGCCGGAGCCCGATATACTCACGCTGAATATGGGAACCTTTGACCAGTCGGTGGGCCAATATGGGTTTGGCACATTTATGCAGACCCCTCCTTTTCAGAGGAAGATCCTGCAGGGTGTAAAGGAGAGAGGGTGGGGCCTTGAGCTTGAGATCTGGGATGTAAGCCATCTATACAACACTCTTGACAGGTGTAAAGAGGGATACTTGGACCAGAATGGAACCTTCCACATCGATTATCCGCTGGGTGTGGCCGGGGGACAGCCGGCCACCTATAAGCAGCTCATGTATATCTCAGAAGAGGGCAAGATGCTCTTCCCGAATTCCCACTGGCAGGCCCTCGGCATCGGAAAGTATGAGTTCCCCATGATTACCATGGCCATGCTGCTGGGTGCCGACAGCGTCCGTGTAGGGTTGGAGGACAACATCTATATTACTCACGGCGTGCTGGCCAAGTCCAACGCTGAGCTGGTGGAGAAGGCTGTCAGGATCGCAAGAGAGCTTGACTATGAAATTGCTACGGTGGAAGAGGCCAGGGAACTGCTTAATTTGCCGAAGAAGAAGTAATTTACCATGTGTTCAAGGTTAAATTCCAATAACTATGCAGGAGGTGTGGTTTAATATGGCACAGAGTACTCTTAAACGTGAGGTAAGCATCTTTCACGGCATAATGCTCATCATTGGCACAGTTATCGGAGCGTCATCCTTCATACTTATCGGACCCCTGGCAGGCCAGACCGGGCCTGCGTTGTGGATGTCATATGCACTGGGTGCCATACCGGCCATATTCGTGGCCGTTGTCTTTGCCCAGTTGGGCTCATCCTTTCCCATGACCGGCGCTGCCTATGTCGCTATCAGCCGCTTGCTTTCACCGGCGTTGAGCCTGATGGCGGTATGGTCGGCAATATTAGGCATATTCTGCTTTGCCACGCCGCTTATGGCTTTCGGGTTTGCCCTTTACCTGAATAACCTGATACCGCTGGGCGGTGACATAATGCTGCTACTGGTGGCAGCACTGACAATTATACTCTTCACTGTCTTGAATATTTTCGAGATTAAATGGATGATGTGGGCACAGACGATCATGACTGTAGCCATGATCGTCGTCCTGCTGGTCTTCGGGATCGGAGGGTCTTTTTCTGTTGACCCGGCCCTGCAAACGCCCATGTTCCCGCGTGGCTTCACCGCCGTTCTGGCGGCCATTATCCCAGCCTATATTATGTATACGGGTTTGAATGGTATAACAGAAATAGGAGGTGAAGTAAAGAATCCCCGTCGCAACATACCTATAATACTTGCAATTTCTTTGGTATTGCTCGTAATTATTTATGTAGCGATTACCTATGCTCTCACAGGCCTGATCTCATGGACGGAGCTGGGAAAAATACAGGGAGCCACCGCCGTAGCTACCGCTGCCAGCAAATTCATGCCTGCAACCTTTGCCGTGCTGTTTACCAGTATCGGGGCGCTAGTGGCAGCGTCGACAACAATTAACGGTAGCATAGCCTTCCTGTCCAGGGATATGCTGGCACTGGGCAAGGATAAAGTCTTACCGGATGCACTGGGAAAAGTGAGCCCGAAATTCCATACGCCGGTACCAGCAGTCATCACACTTGGCGTGCTTGCCGTGCTGGGATTGATACTGACGGTCGTTTTTGGTGAGAACTTCATCACTTACTGTGCCACTGCTGTTTCCTACGCCTTCATGTTGCTTTCACTGCTCGTCTGCATCGCCGTATACCTGATGCGTAACAAGATGCCTGAACGTTATGAGCAAGCTGAGTTTAAAGTCAAGGGGTTCTGGTTCTCCTTCTTCACGATCGGTGGTGCCGTGATCTTCGGTATCCTGATACTGTGGGGCTTTATCTCCGGATATCTGGCCGATCCCGCAACCGGCTGGCAGCCTGCCCTGGCTCTGGTTGTGCTTGTGGTAACAGGGCTGGCCTATTATTACCTGCGCAAATGGCAACTGGGCAGACGGGGGATTAATATCAAGGATAAGCTCAACAAAGTGGAAGAATATTAAGCCTGGTCTTCAAGGCAGTATACCTGGGGTGTGGGTGGATAGGCACTGCATTTATAAATGCAGTGCCTATTTTATAGCAATGGCCTCGAGCTTAAGAAGGAAGTTGCCCGGCACTTCCCTGACAGCCACGCATGTCCTGGCGGGAGGGTCGTGAGGAAAATATCTGGCATAAACATTGTTAAGTCGGTTGAAATCAGCCATATCGCGCATAAAAATGGTTACCTTGACCACCCTGTCAAGGCTGCTTCCCACAGACTCGAGCGTTTTCTTCAGATTTTCCATCACTATTTCGGTGGCCTTTTCAATGTCGTCGGTAATAATGAGGCCCTTTTGAATATCCATAGGGTCGATGCCGGACAGAAAGATAAAACCGCCTGCTTCCACAATATGTGAGTAAGGGCCGCTCCGGATCAGGAAGTCGGTATTTGTAGCTATTTTATCCATTATCTTCACCTCTTGTAAGAATTATGCCAGATACCCTGACGGTTTGCATCACACTGCTTTCAACACAAATATTATTTTGACTTTACATATATTTTTATGTTAGAAATAGCTCATGTCTGAAGATTAATAAATGTGAATATTAATAAATATAAAATCTGAGTGAGGGATCGTTAAGTGTTTCGCAGTTTTGGTATCTGGGAGTTACTATTAGTTCTATTAATCATACTGCTGGTTTTTGGAGCCACAAGGCTTCCCCAGATTGGGGAAGCTCTGGGAAAGGCTATTAAAAACTTTCGTAAAGGCCTTTCGGGGGATGACAGCAGCAAGAATGATCAGGTTAGTGCCAGCAAGACGGAGAAGCAGGAATCTGAGAAAAAATAAGGAACATGTGGCAATCCCTGGTTATTCTTTTGGGTGCTATCATCCAGAAAGTAGGTGTAACTGATTTATGGGTATGAATTTATTCGGGATCGGGCTGCCGGAAATTTTCTTTATTTTGCTTATAGCATTTGTAATTTTCGGCCCCAAACGTATTCTGGATATTAGCCGCAGTGCAGGCAGGGCTATGCGTAATATATCTAAAACAGCTTCGGATTACACCTCCGATATTGAGAAGGAGATGAATGCCCTCGACGGTAAAAACAATAGTAGCGATCGCAAGGGCGATTTAAATGGCTGATCGACCGGGGAGGGGGCTGGTTGATCACCTTAATGAGCTACGTCAACGGCTATTGATCTGCCTGATTGCCGTATTTGCCGGGACGGTCATTGCATTTATCTTTGCCGAACAGATCTTTCACATACTGATGGTTCCGGCAGGTAAAGTCAGTCTGGTCTTCATTGATGTAACCGAGATGCTCGGCGTATACATGCAGGTAAGCCTGATCTGCGGGATAGCACTGGCCATGCCTGTGATCATCTACCACCTGATCATGTTTGTCTCTCCCGGCCTTACATCGCAGGAAAAGAAATACGTCTATATTGTATTGCCCTGGGTTTTCGTTATGTTTGTAGCCGGGGTAGTGTTCAGCTACTATATACTGCTCCCACCTGCCATACAGTTCCTGATAAATTTCGGAGCCGGCATAGCCTCACCGCAAATAAGGATAAGCAACTATATATCTTTGATCGGCAGATTGCTCCTGGCCAGTGGATTGATTTTCGAAATGCCGGTGGTGTCGACATTTTTAGCCAGGCTGGGCATAGTTAACTGGCGTTGGATGGGGCAGCAGCGTAAATGGGCTATTATTTTTGCTTTCCTGCTGGGGGCAATAATCACACCCACTATTGACCCTGTGAACCAGACACTGATTGCCTTACCTCTTATAGTCCTGTATGAGATCAGCATCTGGCTGGCCAGGATTGTAGCACACAAACGGGTAAAAAACTCAACGACTTTAATATCGGAATAGATATAAAATATATACAAAGTTTACATATTATGTTAATATTCCGACATGCGACGACATAATCAGACCCGTGACAAGATTGTTAAAACAGCCCTTGAACTTTTCATTGCCTATGGTATAAAAAAAACGTCTATCGAAGATGTAGCCGACAGGTGTGGCATAACACGTGCTACTGTATACAGATATTTTAAGGATAAGGAAGACCTGGTCAGGGCCAGTTTTATGTGTATGGCTGAAGATATGCATAAAACACTTGAAGATCTGTATGCACATGAGAATTATGACCTGAGGAAATTGGCTGGCCGTATTAAATCTGCTGTCAACAAACTGCCACAAGGTGATATCCCGGCCGGTGTTAATGAATTGAAGTTACTTTACCCTGATATCTTTAAAGAATACAGGGATGCGAGGTTATTCAATATACGGAAAATCTATGATCATGCATTCGATACAGCTAAACGGGAAAGCTTGGCTGTGCCATCGGGTAAGAACCCTGATATGATGCCTGCCATACTTGCTGAGGCAACTTTATATGTTACAGAAAGCCCCCTTGTGCTCTCGCTGGGGATTCCTTTCAAGGATATATATGCCAGCCTTATCGATCTCATGCTCTACGGAATTATNNATTTCAGAAATGTCATTGCTGCTACGGCTTAAACATTGCCGGTAGCCTGCTTTTGTTTAAAATACGCATGTAAAGCTTCTTTCCAGGGACGCATTTCCTTAAGATTGAGAAGCTTTGCCTGGTAGTTGTCAAGGACTGAGTAGGCAGGCCTTCTGGCCCTTGTGGGGTATTCGGCTGATGAAACGGGTATTACATGAGTATTGAGGCCAGCCTCCTTCATTATTTCCACAGCAAAGTCATACCATGAGCAGGTGCCACTATTAGTTACATTTATTACTCCGTAATATTCAGTCTCAATCAGTTGAGCGATCCTGATGGCGAGATCATATGTAAATGTAGGGGAGAAGACCTGATCGTTGACAACGCGTATCTCATCCTTTTCACTGCCCAGACGCAGCATGGTCTCAACAAAGTTACCGCCTTTGCCCATGGCGCCTGCAATGCCAAATAAGGCTGATGACCTGACGATAATATGTCGCCGGCATAGGTGCTTTACATAATTATCCCCAGCCAGTTTTGATTCACCGTAAGTATTACATGGGAAAGGATGGTCGAATTCAGTGTAAGGCTGATTGTGGCTTTCTTTCTCACCGCCGAAAACGTAATCGGTGCTTATGTGCAGCAAGAGGGCATTGATATCTTCCGCTGCTACTGCCACATTCCTTGCTCCCAACGCATTAACCCGGTAGGCCAGATCCCGGTTATCCTCGCAATCGTCAACCCGTACATAGGCGGCGGTATTGATGATCACATCAGGCCTGTTGCTGACAATAGCTCTTTTTATAAAGGAAAAATCACAGATATCTCCGTCGTCAATTGTCAGAGGTATTAGCTGGTGTCCATTGAGCATCCTGCATAGGTCTGTGCCGAGCTGGCCATTTGCGCCCGTTATCAGGATTTTCATCGGTTGAGGTACATCCTGGTATAGTATTCCAGGTATTCTTTGCTTTTTACCCTTTCCCACCATGTCCGGTTGTTCAAGTACCACTCAACAGTGGATTTGAGTGCCTGCTCGTATGAGTGTGATGGTTCCCATCCCAGTTCCTTGCTGATCTTGGATGATGCAATGGCGTAACGTCTATCATGTGCCGGACGGTCTTTGATAAAGGTTATCAGGCTTTCAGGTTTGCCTAATATGTGGAGTATCAGCCGGATAAGCTCAAGGTTGGTCTTCTCCTGACTGCTGGCAATGTTATAAATCTCGCCCGGCCTGCCTTTGGTCAGCACTGTTGCAAGTGCACTGCAATGGTCCATGACATAGATCCAGTCGCGGCGGTACAGGCCGTCACCGTAGATGGGTATGGGTTTATCCTCAATAGCGTTGGTTATAACCAGGGGTATCAGTTTTTCGGGGAACTGGTAAGGTCCGTAGTTGTTAGTGCAGCGCGTTATCATGATCGGAAGATTATGTGTTTTATTATAGGCTAAGCACAGCAGGTCCGCAGCAGCCTTGCAAGCTGAGTAGGGGCTGCTGGGATTTAATGAAGAACTTTCATCGAAATAGTCATGTTCTCGAGAGCCATAGACTTCATCAGTTGAAACCTGTAAATACCTTGCTACTTTGTATTCGCGGGCTGCATCAAGCAGTACCTGTGTGCCTCTGAAATTCGTATCTACGAAGGGTGATGAATCAAGAATACTACGGTCGACATGAGATTCAGCCGCGAAATTTATGATGGCATCGAAACCTTTATCCAATGCCTGCCCGACCGTTTTTCGATCGGAGATGTCACCCTTAATAAAGTTGTATCGGGGGCTTTTGTCGATATCCTTGAGGTTTTCAAGATTGCCGGCATAGGTAAGCTTATCGAAGTTGGTGATTTCCCAATCAGGATGCAGGTCAATGATATAGCGGATGAAATTGCTGCCGATAAACCCTGCGCCACCTGTGACGAATATTTTCATATTAATCTGATTATTTGTAGGGTGGATAAAACCAGTCCCAGACCCTGCCGCAGCGTGGGTCGTTTGTATTACCGTTTATTTCCTCTGGAATAACAGTGCTGTCGTTCCAGGCAATTCGTTCTTCATCAGGATTTTTATAATCGTAATTCTTGTTGACAAAATATATCATAAGGGATGGCTCATCAGCGATAGCTTTGAACCCATGATAGTAGTGGCCTGGGATGCGTATGAGCATGGGCTTTGTTCCGCTGGCGATGATCTCTACAAGGCTGCGTTTCTTTTCATTGTAAGCGCAGATCTTGGAAGCGCCCTTCAGCACAAGGAAATAATCGACCTGCCCACGAGTATGCCTATGCCAGGCACGGACTATGCCAGGATAGGTGAAGCTTATATTAGCCTGGAGTACCTCCTCAGGAATGAAGTCCTCCCAGTCTTTGCGGAGGCCTTCGGCAAAAAAACCGCGCTCATCCGGCAGTATATTAATTTCATGTGCTCTGATTCCGTCAAGGGGATAATTCGTGATCATTTCTTTTAATGATATGTCCCGATAATGATTATATTACAACTCCAGGAAAGCATCGTCACCCACAAAGAGTTTGATCGATCTCGAAATTGCCTTTTTACGTATAACAGACGTATTCCTGCCGATGATGCTATCGGTTAAGTGTTCCGTATTATCAATATGGCAGTTGGCCAGTATTATGGAGTGGTGGATGGATGAATTTTCTATCAGCGTTCCCGCAGCAATGCTGGTATAAGGTCCAATGAATGAATTGATTATCTTGCAGTTCGCTGCGATTGAAGCTGGGCCCCTGATTGTGCTATCGTCAATTATCGTGCCTTCGCCAATCTCTACTCTTCCTTCAATACGGGCGCCGTTGTTGATATCGATTTTGATATTTCGCTTTATAAGGTCATCAAGGACCACCCTGTTTGCTTCCAGCATATCATCCTTTTTCCCCGTGTCCAGCCACCATCCATTGAGGATATGGCTTGCCACACTATGCCCCATATTAAGTAGTTCCTGGATAGCATCCGTGATTTCCAACTCGCCACGCCACGATGGTTTAATCCGGTCTATCGCCCTGTGGATTTCGGGTTTAAACAGGTATGCTCCCACCAGTGCCAGATTACTTTTAGGCTCATTGGGCTTTTCAACCAGCTTTACAATGTTTCCTTGGCTGTCAAGCTCGGCTATGCCGAAGAGGCGTGGATCTTCCACCTCTTTAAGAAGGACGAGTGCATCTGTCGCCCCTGTCTCAAATTCGCTGACAAACTTTTTGACCCCGTCCTGTATAAGGTTATCTCCCAGAAACATCAGGAAAGGTTTATCCTGCAGGAAAGGCCTGGCAGTCATTACAGCATGAGCCAGTCCCGCAGGCTCAGACTGCAGAATGTACGTAAGATGTGCATGCCATCTTGATCCATCGCCTACGTTCCTTTTGATATCTTCACCCGTTTCGGGTGAAATAATTATGCCGATGTCATTGATGCCACTTTCGATGATCTGGTCAAGGACATAAAAAAGGATAGGTTTATTAGCGACGGGAAGCAACTGCTTGGCCATTGTGTGGGTCATCGGTTTAAGCCGTGTGCCTTTCCCACCGGCTAAAATTATAGCCTTCATCAGATAGTGTTTAGATTAATCCCAGTCGGATTTCTCTTCCTTCTTTTTTGTTTTAGAAAACTGTCTGATCACAACAATAATAATGATTAAGACCAGCAGGCCGACGACAATCCAGATAATTGTCGTCATCGTGATGATACCGACTTTGATTGTTGATGTAGGCGACCAATCGCTTTTATTGCCTGCTCCGTCTACAGCCCTGACGTGCCAGTAATACTCGCCATTCGTCAAAGCTTCGGCTTCAGATGTAGTGTATGAGGTGCTGGTCAACTTGCTCCTTGATATAAGCTCGCGCCCAAAACCTGAGTCATCGCTTACCTCAATATCATATGTGACCCCGCTCGGGTCTTCAACCGATCCCCACTTAAAAGTTACCTTGGTATCACCCATGAATCCGACTGTTGCCCCATCCTTGGGAGCATTCGGGGTTGGGCTGTCGGGCGGTGTAGTTTCAACGGTAAATGTACCGGAAGCGGTGATTCCTTTGGAATCAGTGGCTACAACAATGATAGGGCCGTTTTTACCGCCTGGTACCTTGAATATAGTCTGGAGAGTGCCGGTATCGAGCGTTGTGCCACTGGCCACAGGTGTGCCATCCCATGTAATTGTATAGTCTTTACTCGTGCTGAAACCCGTGCCGCTTACCCTGACCTCATCTCCCACATTACCAGTTTTAGGAAGTATCGAAAGGGAGGTCTGTATGGTGAAGGTAGCAATGCTTACATCCGAGCCGGATGTAAGCCGCCCGCTGGCTGAGATGGTATGTGGGCCATTCGAAGCTGAGGGAATCTTAATATTGGTGCTCCAGGTACCTGAATCATCGGCAGTGATACCCGTGGCTATCTCCTGGCCGTCAAATGTGACTGAGATGCTTGATTCGTTATTATAGAATCCGCTTCCAGATACTTTAATCTGATCGTCGATATATCCGGTTGAAGGGCTTATTGTTACGGACGGCGTAATTGTAAAGGTCAGGTCTGTAATATCTGATTGTGGTGTTGTGCTTCCATATACGTTAATTGTGTGAGTGCCTCTGGTAGAATTGGGAATGGCCATGGTGGTGCGCCAGGAACCATTGGAATCGGCAGTTATACCTGATCTTACTTCCTTGTTTGAGTAAAGAACCTTGATGCCCGTTTCATTGGCAGCAAAACCTGTAGCCTCCAGTGTCACAACTGTTCCAACGCCACCCGTGGTCGGGTCCATCTTTACCTGTGGATTAATGGAAAAATCCTTGTTGCTTACCGTAGTAGCAGTTGTCGTTGACCCGTAGGCGTCGATTGAATGGTTACCTCTGGCCCCCGCAGGGACTGAGAATGTTGTGCTCCAGTAGCCAACGGAGCTTGCTGTGATGCCGGATTGAACAACGGATGAGTCAAACGTTACGGCTATATTGGGCTCACTGGCGGCGAATCCATGCCCTGTGATTGTGATAGTAGTGCCGACCACTCCATAGACCGGTGTGATGCTGATGCTTGGAACGATCGTGAAAGTACCAGTGTAAGTGTTCTGGCCAGTAGGACACTGGACGATGACATTATGGGTACCCGTATACGCTTCGGGTACAGTAAAAGTTGCGTATCCTCCACTCCCCACCGTCCCGGTGACAATTGTTGTACTATCCCATTGAATAGCATATGTATTTCCTTCGGTCAATCCAAGGGCTGTCACTTCAGTGCCTACAACACCTGTATATATGTTCAGGTAGGCAGCTTGCACCGGGCTTAATGGAATTGCAGTGAAGAGGGCTAATAAAAGGGCGATGATCGCCAATGCCTTTACTCTCATGAATAAACCTCCATATGTCATTATATACATAATACCTAAAAATAATAGTAATGAACAGTACAGGTCTGAATCATGTGAGTATTAGCTGATAAATAGCCCGTGACCTGGCTATGCTATTTACGATTTCAGCAAACTCAGTGATATTGCTATGTATAGCAGCAACTGTATTTCTTTTCCTGACCCTGCGTATTCTTAGCCTGCCTGATTCTGCAGAATATTCAGGCATGTTTGAATTTCCTTGCCAGAGCTGCTGTTTCCGCATATTCTGAAACTTGCCGATCATATTCCTGCTGACCCCATCGTAACATGGCCTTCATCTCGTCTGCTACGACATGGACGGCATTCAATCCCTGATCTTTGCGGAAGCAAAGTCCGCTTCGGCGCAGCATGAAGTCGCTCACCGTCAGGCAGGATTCCTCTTTAACCGCATGCCATATCTGGGCAATAATATCTGGGCCGTCGGCTGTAATACGACTTTTGCCACCCTCATCCTCCCTGGCTAGGTCGAGAATATCGCGACAGCGCGAGCCGTAGATATGTGCCAAATTGGCAATGATCTCTTTAGGCAGACCCTCTTTTTCCCTAAGGTGGTCGATTTCCTGCTCTCCCAGGGCCGGGGCACCGGGCAGGGTGTTTTTATCGGTAGTGCAAGGGGCTTTATAGCCGAGCTTGTGGCAGATCATGTCGGTAGCATCTCTCGCTACAGCCCGGTACGCCGTTATTTTGCCACCCAGTATTGTTATCATACCATCCAGCCCGTCTTTCTTGCTGTGATCGATCAGCTCGTGACTGCGTGACGTGTCAGAAGCCTTTTTACCTGGCCTCATTGCCAGAGACCGGAGCCCGGCAGTGGTGTAGTAAATATCATCAATTTTTACATCGGGGTATGCCAGGTGAAGCCCTTCCAGCAGATATTGGACATCATCGTAGGTAGCACTTACAGAGTCAAGGTTCCCGTTATAAACAGTGTCGGTTGTGCCGACCAATGAATAACCTACCCAGGGGATGATAAAAAATAGACGGCTGTCAGTGGAGGAAAATAAGACGAGAGCATTATTGGAAACCCTCGGTATGATAAGATGTATGCCCTTGGTCCTGAGCAGGTAGGGAGGCTTTTTCTCGAATACCATGTCTTTGATCTGGTCGACCCAGTGTCCGGCGGCATTGACTACCAGTTTGCCCTTGGCCTGCAAAGTTTCACCGGTAAGTTCGTCCCTTACCTCAACGCCGACAATGTGGTTGCCCTCTCTCAGCAACCGGTTAACTCTGGCATGGTTGACTACGGCGGCACCATTTTCAAATGCCGAAAGCGCCGTCTCAAAGTTGAGCCGCTCAGGGTAGGGTACCTGGCAATCATAGTATACGTACGATCCCTGCAGGTTCTTTACTTTTAAACCGGGCTCCTGCTCAAGTGTTTTTTGCCTGTTGAGGTATTTATGGTTGGGCATTGTCTTATCATAAGAGATCAAGTCGTATAGTGTTACACCCAGGGCCATTGTCATATTGAGTATGGTACTGTGGATAGGGATCAGGAATGTCAGTGGGTGGACGAGGTGGGGAGCGATGCGCATGAGAACCTCCCGTTCACGCAGGTCCTGCCGGACTATGCCGAATTCAAGCTGTCTCAGGTATCTTAGCCCCCCATGGATCAGCCGGGTTGAACGGGAGGTCGTACCGGAGCCGAAGTCCTCTTTTTCCAGTAGTAAAGTGCTGAGCCCTCTCAATACGGCATCACGTGCAACCCCTGTACCGACTATACCACCTCCGATTATGATCACATCATATTCTTTCTCTGCAACTGATTTAAAATTCCTTAACATATCACGTGCCTTCTTATTGTTTAATTATCCAGCCCTTAGCCCTCTCGACAGCGCGTTTCCAATCTGCATAGAGGGACTCTCTATATTCGGTCGACATTGCAGGTTCATATATTGCCGACATACGGCATATTGACGAGACTTCAGATGTATTTTTCCAAACACCTGTGGCCAGGCCTGCCAGGTAACTGACGCCAAGCGCAGTGGTCTCAGCAACGGCAGCCACCTCTATCGGGATGCCAAGTATATCTGCCTGGAACTGCATGAGTAATGAGTTGGCTGTGCCGCCGCCGTCAACTTTCAAGACTGCTATATTTGTACTGGCCTCTGAATTCATAATTTCGATCACATCTCTTACCTGGTATGCAATCGACTCCAGTGTGGCCCTTGCAATATGGCCGGATGTTGTGCCACGTGTTATACCTATGATCATACCCCGTGCGTACATATCCCAGTGAGGTGCACCGAGGCCGACCAGTGCAGGTACGAAGTATACGCCGCCGTTATCAGTAACGCTCCTGGCCAGTGTTTCACTTTCGGATGCCTTATGGATAAGCTTTAACCCGTCGCGCAGCCACTGGACCGCGGCGCCTGTTATGAAAATGCTGCCTTCCAGTGTATAGGTCACTCTGTCATCCATGCCCCATGCCAGGCTGGTCAGCAAGCCCTGATCGGAATGTACCGGCTTATCGCCGCTATTGACCAATACGAATGACCCTGTACCATACGTGTTTTTCGCCATGCCGGGCGTAAAGCAGGCCTGACCGAACAATGCGGCCTGCTGGTCGCCGGCTATGGCGCATAAGGGAATGCATGCACCTTCAAATATCCCGGGCGCCGTTTCAGCATAAACGAAGCTGGAAGAGATGACCTCTGGCAACATGACCGCAGGTATCTGCAGAGCCGCAAGTATATCTTTATCCCATTGTAAGGTATAAATATTGTATAGCATGGTCCGTGAGGCATTACTATAATCGGTCACATGTGCGTTACCGCCGCTTAGCTTCCAGGCAAGCCAAGTATCGACCGTGCCGAATAATAGTTCACCTTCCTCTGCCCTGCGCTGGCCTTCTGCAATGTGGTCAAGTATCCATCTGATCTTGGTGGCTGAAAAGTAAGCATCGGGTACCAGGCCGGTCTTCTGTTGGATGGTATTCCCCAGGCTACGCTTTTTCAGGTCTTCCACCAGCTCCGCTGTGCGCCGGCATTGCCAGACAATTGCATTGGTAACCGGCTTGCCTGTTTTTTTATCCCATACAACAGTTGTTTCGCGTTGGTTGGTGATTCCAATTCCCGCCACACTTGAGGCCGGAACGCCCGCCTTTTGCAGTGCCAAGCGGGAGACATTCAACGTAGTACGGAATATTTCATCGGGATCATGTTCTACCCAGCCGGGTTGGGGATAAATCTGACGTATTTCTTCACGAGCATCAGCCACCTGTTGTCCTTCTGAGTTGAACAGGATAGCCCTGCTGCCCGTTGTTCCCTGGTCGATAGCAATCAAATAGCTATTTCCGGCCATATCTAACATCAGCCTGTATCTGATTTTGCATATTCTAACATTAAATATATAGGTGGTACTAACAATTTTCAGTATATATTTTTGATTGTCCTGAGTCATTGCTACATTACCCCGGTAATAAAGTTCTCCTGTAATGGTTGTTGTAACCATGTTTGCTTTAGCACCGATCTGAAGGTATCATAATCGTACAGACATTGAGCAGCATTTGATGCTATCATGACAGATAACGACACGTATAATAGCTTTGCAAGTTCTGTAACTGTGCCTCAGATTAAATGAAGCTCTATAGAAAATGAGATGAGCATAACAGTGGAAAATACTGATTTGACCCGCCGGATACACGAGTTAAAGCGCAGGAGAAATGCAGTCATCCTGGTGCATAATTACCAGAGGTCGGAAGTGCAGGATATAGGAGATTTTATTGGTGATTCACTGGAGTTAAGTCGCCAGGCGGCTGAAGCACCTGCCGACGTAATAGTGTTCTGCGGCGTTCATTTTATGGCCGAAACAGCCTCAATACTGTGTCCGGATAAGGTTGTGCTTTTGCCCAATATAGGCGCCGGCTGCCCTATGGCCGACATGATCAACGCGGAGGAATTAATCAAGCTTAAGCAAAAATCCCCTTCAGCACGCGTCGTCTGCTACGTAAATTCGACGGCCGAGGTGAAGGCGGAATCAGATATATGCTGTACTTCAGCCAATGCCGTGCGGGTTGTCCAGAGTTTGGGCGAGGGAGAGATCATCTTTGTGCCAGATCAGTTCTTGGGTAAATATGTCGAATCGAAGCTTAATCGTGATATGATCCTGTGGCCGGGATATTGCCCGACTCATGTCAAGATTAAGCCGGACGATATACTCCAATTAAAAGAGCAGTATCCGGGATCCATATCTTTGGTACACCCCGAATGCAGGCCTGAGGTAACGGCTGTTGCCGACGAAGTATTGAGCACGGGCGGTATGATCCGCTTCGTGAAGCAGTCAGAAGCTGAAATCTTTATTATCGGGACAGAACGGGAAATTATCTACAGGCTGCAAAAGGAGAACCCGGGTAAAAAATTTATCCATGCCTCTCCCAAAGCTGTATGCCCGAATATGAAGAAGATCACTCTACAGCACGTTCTTTCATCTTTGGAAGAATTGAAACCGGAGGTGAAGGTCCCCGAGGATATCAGGCTAAAGGCCAGGAAAGCGGTGGACAGGATGTTAAGTATCTGATTTAACCTCTGGATTGATATTGAGACAGGTTTGCATAAATTGCATTGCATGTTTGGCGTTGATATAATTTCTTTAGTCATAGATATTGAATAAACGACCTGGAGTGAATGAGGATAATATGGCAGGGAAGGCTCGAAAAAGCAAAGTTCAGAATATCATAAAAAATCTGCTTGAAATGGAAATTCCGGAGATTCAGACGGCCTCTAAAGAGCTGGCTGAATGGATCAAGCAGCTTGAACAGCATAGTTTCAAACTTCAGCATTATGCTACCGAGATTGAAGACTGGGCGTCTGAAGAAGAGGAGGAAGTTGACTCGATTGAGTTGACTGACCTTATTAAAGACCTGGAAGCCACGCTTAATGATATGCGCAAAGCCAGAGCTGGGCTGAGTGCTGTTGAAGCCGATGAACTGGAAGAAAAAGCAGTAGAGTTATCGGCTGATAAGATGATACGTGGTTATGGACGTCTCAGCCGTACCTTGAAGGAGCCGAAGACTTTTCCCAGGGCTGAGATAAAAGGACCTGAGCCGAAGGCACAGGTCGGTAAATCGTCCGAGGAACACAGGCCGGCTGCGGAAGAAGTCAAGCAGGAACAGCTAAGAACGCCACAGGGCGTTTTGATTGCAAAGGACAGTGATAAAACACGGGTAAAAGCCGAACTGCCGGCGTCTGGCAAGGAACCCGTACCCCGTGATGTCGGCCGATATCCTCAAAAAGAGGAAGAGGCCAGAGATGAATACTTGACGCCTGAAGGGTTCCTGATCAGACGGATACGACCCTGAA
>DFZI01000030.1 GCA_002383665.1 Dehalococcoidia bacterium UBA4060 | reverse complement strand
GGAGCTTACCTGGCGCCGGGCTTTATCGATGGACATGTGCATATCGAGAGCTCCATGCTCCACCCCTGCCAGTTTGCCCGCGCCGTTGTCCCCCACGGGACAACCTCCATCTGCACCGACCTGCACGAGATAACCAACGTGGCCGGGCTGGACGGCATTAGATTTGTCCTGAACAGCACACGCAGGGTGCCCCTGGACCTCTTTTTCCAGGTCGCCTCCTGTGTGCCTTCCACGCACATGGAGACCGCCGGCGCAGTCATCGGCAGGGCCGAGGTCAGCCGGCTGCTCAAATGGAAGAACAACGTTGGCCTGGGCGAGATGATGAACTATCCGGGCGTGGTCAACGCCTTTCCCCCCGTCATAGATGAGCTTGAAGCCGCACAGGGTCATGTCATCGCCGGTCACGCACCCGGCCTGAGGGGCAGGCAGCTCAATGCCTATATCGCCGCTCACATTTCCTCGGACCATGAGACGACGGACCTGGAGGAGGGCAGGGAGAAGCTCTCACGCGGCCTTTATCTGATGATCCGGGAAGGGACAACCGCCAAAAACCTGGAGACCCTGCTGCCGCTGGTCAGTGACGGCAACTGGCCGAGATGCATGTTTGTCTCAGATGATCGGAGTTGCTCCGACCTGCTTCGAGATGGGCATATCGACGCCATCCTGCGCAGGGCCATCGAGCTCGGTCTCGATCCTGTCAGGGCTATTCAGCTCGTCACCTCCAATCCTGCGAGGTATTTCAGACTGCATGACCTGGGATACATCGCGCCCGGCGCACGTGCCAACCTTGTTACCTTCACCAGCCTGGAGAAAATAGATATCGACATGGTCTTTTATAACGGCAGACTAACAGCGAGGCAAGGCGAATACCTGGGTACGGTAACAAGCGCCACCCCGCAGAAGCTCACGCACTCCATCCATGTCAGGCCTTTTGACACAGAGGCATTACAGTTGAAGATAGAAAGGGATGAATTCCCGGTCATCGAGCTGATCCCCGGCCAGATCATAACACGTAAAAAGATGATCAGGGTCGGGAGAGGCATCTTTCATCCCGATACGGAGAAGGATTTGCTTAAAGCCGTAGTGGTGGAAAGGCACAGGGCCACCGGCAACATTGGTCTGGGGGTGGTCAAGGGATTCGGAATCAGGAGTGGCGCCATCGCCTCCACCGTGGCCCACGACTCGCACAACATCGTGGCCGTGGGCAGCAGCGATGCCGACATCATGGCGGCGATCAAGGCCATCGTGGAAATGCAGGGAGGGCTGGTTGCCTGCAAAGACGGCGAAGTCATAGCCAGGTTGCCGTTGCCCGTCTGCGGGCTGCTCGCCACCGGCGACGCCGCGGAAGTCTCACGCCGGTTCGAACAGCTGGAGAAGACGGCATCCAGGCTGGGCAAGCTGCCCCCGGCCCCCTTTGCGCTGCTCTCTTTCATCGCGCTCCCCGTCATCCCCGAGCTGCGTCTCACGGACATGGGCATCGTGGATGTGTTACAATTCAAGATCATAAGCTGAAAACGTGTTCATTCATTCACTCGCTTTATCTCAATGGTCAGCGTGTTCCATTTGTCCATGCAATCAACCGTGACTACGTCCGGGCCACCCCAGTCCTGAGGGAATCCACCACCAAACTGAAGCATTACAATATAAGGGAATATGTCATGATAAAGGAACCCGCACATATTTCCTGTGTTATGACAACTCAATTCAAGCTGCTGCCCTACTTTATGTCCGGCGGTGCACTCACCCTTAATTGATAGTATAGTACCGATTACCCTGTAACCAATTCTCTCTGTCATCGTTCACCTCCTGCCAGATCATTATGCTTATACTCCAGTATAATAAAAAAATCCCGCCCTGTCAGGCGGGATTTTTACAACCATTTTTAGCCAAATTACTGTCTGGCTTTAAGCCGAGCACTCTGCGCCAGCGCCCTGACAGCTTCCAGCAGGTCCTGCCTGCGGCAGTCTTTGGTCAGGTACCAGCTCGCACCTGCTGCCAGCGCATCACCGGCGTAATCACCGTATACCGTGAGGAAGAGTATTTTAACATCCGGCATGATCTTCTTAATGGCACGAATGGCTGTCGGCCCGTCCATGCGTGGCATCTGACCGTCCATCATTATTACATCAGGATTTAACTTCGGAGCCTTTTCCACGGCATCCTGACCATCAACAGCGGTACCGACTACCGTGATATCTTTATGTCCTTCGAAAATGCTCTTCAGGCCTTCCCGCACGACTTCATTATCATCTACAATCAATACTTTGATCGGTTCTTCCATTTTTCACCTTCGCTTTTTTCAAATTCTCCTCTTTTTATCTTCAGCGACCACGGTGTATACACTGCCCAGGCATTTCAATTACACCCAATACTACCGGTCAGCCAATGATTAAATTCAGTGTAACGCATCAGGCCGAAATTAATAATCGGGATTTAGGTTGAATTTAATCCTGCAGAAAGGCCGACCACAAAATCAAACCTTTTTCACGGAAAAATCATACCAAAGTATGACTATAGCTGGATGATGCCCTTCTTTAACGCCGTAGTCACCGCTTCGGTACGCGTGGTCACATCCAGCTTCTGAAAAATGCTGGTTATATGAGTTTTAACGGTGCTTTGTGTAATGGAAAGCTGGTCGGCAATATCCTTGTTGGAAACACCCTTGGCCATCAGGTTAAGCACCTCGATTTCCCTTCCCGATAAGGCCTCTGGTGAAGTTGTTATTTTTGACAGTTCCGCCAGCTTGTCCAGGACCTTCGATGCCACCACAGGCTGAATTAACGATTCACCGCGTGATATGGTGCGGATAGCCCTGAAAAGCTCCTCACGGGGAGCATCCTTGAGCAGGTAAGCCCGGGCACCGGCAGCAATGCCCTTAAAGATATATTCATCATCAGAATACGTGGTCAGTATGATGAACTTGATCTCGGGTTTCTCAGCCTTTATCCGTGTAATGGCCTCCACGCCATCGATCTCTGGCATGCGCAGGTCCATCAGTACCACATCAGGCTCAAGCTCGCATGCCTTGTCGATAGCCTCTCTTCCATTGGAAGCCTCACCCATAATTTTGAAATCTGGCTCGCGCTTGAGCATGGCACTGATGCCTTCTCTTACTACAGGATGATCATCTACAATTAATATTTTAATTACTTCCACGGGCGTTCCTCCTATGCTACAGGAATTGAGACCATTATCATTGTACCTGCACCCTTCTCACTCCGTACCTCAAAATGCCCGTTTTGACCTTGCGTCCTTTCCCTCATACTGATCAGTCCATACCCTCCACTTTTGCCGACCTTACCATCAGGATCAATATCGAAGCCGACACCATTATCTTTAATGATCAGCTGCACCTCCTGCTCGTCATAATTGAGAGTCACCTCCACGGCCGTAGCCTGAGCGTGCTTGGTGATATTGGCCAGGGCCTCCTGGCAAATACGGAACAGGGCGGCGCCGGTCTCCGGCGGGATATCACGTCTTTCACCGTACTGCGTGAACCGGGCATCAATGGCAAGATCCTTTCTGAAGCGATCAACCTCATGCTTGATGGCCTCATCGATGTGCAGTTGCTCCAGTGCCTGCGGGCTGAGGTTCCAGACCGACCTTCTGGCCTCCTGCAGGCTCTTGCGGGCAAGGCTGCGAGCCTGGTTAAGGTGTTTCTGCACCTCAGGGCTCATATCATCGCCCAACACCTGCTCGGTAGCCTCAAGCTGGAGGATGATGCCCGTGAAACCCTGTGCCAGCGTATCATGGATTTCACGCGCCATGCGGTTCCGTTCTTCAGTTACCGCCATCTGGCGCGTCTCCTGATAAAGCCGGGCATTCTCGATGGCCACAGCGAGCTGATCAGCCAGCGTCTGCGCCGTGAAGATATCGGCCTCATCAAAGCCGTTCACCTCTGTGCTCTCTATATCCAGCACACCCAACACCCTGCCACCCATCTTGACAGGCACTGCCAGCTCTGATCGTGTCGTTTCCTGCTTTTCTTCCGTCTCTGAACTCTCACCTCCATTAGCCGGCAGATTATTTATCAACACGTACTCCCCGGATTTAGCTGCCTTGCCGATGATTCCATTCTCATCCATCTCCAGGGGCACACCAACCGGGATTACGTTCTTTTGTCCGCTGAAATGAAGTGTCTTGAGCATCAGCTTGCCCGAGCTCGGCTCGAACAGGAAGATATTAACATTGTAAAAATGGAAGGTCTGCCTGAGAAGATTGCCAACATAGGCCAGCAGCTCATCCAGGTTTACAATGGAACTGATCTTGCGGCTGACCTCGTTGATGGTGCGCAGTTGTTCGGCGCGCTGACGCTCCTGCTCGGTACGCTCAATCACCTTCTGCTCGAGGTTACTGTAGGATTCACGCAAGGCCTGTCCCATCGTATTGAACTGTTCTGCCAGTACCTGCATCTCATCACCGGTATTGATATCAAGGCTGTAGTTAAGCTCGCCGCGGGCAACGTGTTCGGCGCCGTCAATCAAGGCCATAACAGGCCTGGTTATCGTTTCGGACAGCAGGAAGGAGACTCCTGAGACCAGAACTACCATGCCTACGATAACAGCTATAAAGATAAGCTCGGCCTCCCGTGCCTGCTTATCCACCTGCATACTCATCTCTTCAACGGCTGAAGCGATGCTTTTCTTGGTATCCTCGGCTGCTGCGGAAAACTCGTCGAGATACGTGTAGGCAGCTACGACTAAATCCGAGCTTTCAACGGGGACCGCGTAGAAATACTTGATCCTTTCTTCCGTATCCGTACTGGATTTATATTTATAATAGCCTGAGGCATCTTCACCCAGGAGACTTCTCTCAAAGATGGACGAGAAATACGAAGGCTCACCTCCCAACTGCCGCAGGTTGGTCCCGACGATGTTGGGATCGGAGGCGAAAAATATCTTGCCTGTTTTATC
Organism: Dehalococcoidia bacterium UBA4060; assembly: GCA_002383665.1. Classification (GTDB taxonomy): domain Bacteria; phylum Chloroflexota; class Dehalococcoidia; order GIF9; family UBA5629; genus UBA6808. Next base: position 2,875 of record DFZI01000030.1, on the reverse strand, counting down.
ATAAACAATCGTATAGCCCGTCCGGCCGACCCTCTGTACAGCAATGGACTTCAGCTTTTCATCGTTGATAATCTCATCTGCAGTAAGATCGTTATGAAGCTGAAGATAGAAATAAATTTCCTTGGAAATATCGCTGGCCTTCTGATAAATGGTGCGGCGTCCCTGATCCTCCAGAGCAGCAATGCTGACAGACATCACGGTCTCTCCCATTGACTCACTGTATTCCTTGGTCAGAGACCCCACCGTTCCTATATAGCGCAAGGCCAGTGAGCTGATGATACCCACTGAGATCAGGGCAAGAGCCAGAAATGAAATCAGGATCTTATCCCTGATGCCGAAGCGTATCTGCATTTTTTCTGTACTATCTGTACGTTCAGATTGCATTTGTACCCCTGTCTGCAGAAAGCCTGGCTTCTACCAGCCTTTCCGCATATTCCAGCAATATTTTTTGCCTTTCGGGGGATATTTTTTTATCCCCCAGGTAATTCTGCAAAGCTTCCATCGGGGAAAGTCCCTCTTTCAACCAGCCCGATGTGCGGATTTTTTCTTCTCGGCGTATCGTTTTCGCTATACCTACATTATATGCTTCTTTAAATGCTTTCAAAATTTCATTGTCCCTGACCAGGCCGGGCATATGAGCTGGTAGGGTCAGCTTCAACTTCACCACAGCATCTCTGACTGCATCGCCATTCTTTGCGATCATCGCCAGCACCCGGCCGGTGGGGTCAGGATCATCATTCTCAATTTCCATCTGCAGCGTCAGAAAGCGGCGGGCTTCAACCGGGCAGAAGTTATAGCTGACAGTGCGGGGCACAGTATCCGTCTTGATCTCAGCGACGTAAAAGCCCTTTTCCTCGTTTTCATCACTGAAATCCAGCCTTTCTATGCTGCCGGCATAAACTACGGGAGGAATCTCACACAGCACCTGCCTGCGGTGCATATGTCCCAGGGCTACATAGTCATATACNNGGCGGGAACTTCAGGATTTATCCCGGCAGCCAGCTCCTGGAGCCTGGCTGACATGACATCCTGCATCAGCTTCCTGATGTCTTCCACACTGAGATTTTTAGTATCGTCACGCGCAAGCAGAGCATTCCTTCTTAACCAGGGGAATACGGCTACCTGCAGTGGGCCTGAAGCCGTGACGATCCTGATTATATCCGGCCTGTCGGCTATATAAATATAATCAATGCGCAATGTTTCAAAAATATCCACTGAATTGGCCTTACCCTGCGACCCCGGCAGATCATGGTTGCCCACGACTATGACAGTGGGTATGTGTGCCTGCGACAACTTCATAATACGGGCGGCAAACTCACGCTGGTGCGTCGGCGAGGGCTCCCTGCTTTTATAGACATCACCACAGAAAACCGCCAGGTCGGCGTTGTTGTCAATCGTATAATCAACCACCCTGTCCAGCACCCTCAGCTCATCCTGCACACGTGTGGAAAGGCCAGTAGCAGCATCAATGCTGCCGTATGTCTCCACTCCTATATGAGTATCAGCAAAATGGACAATTTTCATGTGTAACTATCACTTCAGACGATGCTATTCTTTGAACTTGGCTTTGAGAGTATCCACCAGCTCGAGCACCGGCACCCTCACCTGCTTCATGCTATCACGATCCCTGATCGTAACCTGGTTATCATCCAGCGATTGGAAATCAACGGTCACGCAATATGGTGTACCGATCTCATCCTGTCTGCGGTAACGGCGTCCGATGCTCTGTGCGTCATCATACTGCGTCATAAAATGCGGCCTGAGCATGGCCCACACTTCTCTGGACATCGGCACCAGCTTCTCGTTGCGGCTGAGGGGGAGGACGGCAACCTTGACCGGAGCCAGCTCGGGCTTGATATGCAGCACCGTACGGATCTCCTTGTCCGCCGGCTCTTCCTCATAGGCATCAACCAGCACTGCCAGCAGGGCACGGTCCACGCCGGAGGAAGGCTCGATGACATAAGGTATGTAATGCTCGTCTTTATCTTCGTCAAAATAGTCCAGAGTTTTGCCGCTGTGCCTGGAATGCTGGGTAAGGTCGAAGTCGCCCCTGTTGGCGACACCTTCGATCTCCGACCAGCCAATGGGAAACTTGTATTCAATATCAAAGCAGCCTTTAGCATAATGGGCCAGCTCCTCAGCATCATGCTGACGCAGCCTCAGGTTCTCCCTCTTTATCCCCATTCCCATATAATAGTTAAATCTCTCATTCACCCAGTAATCAAACCATTCCATATCTGTGCCCGGCTTGACAAAATACTCGATTTCCATCTGCTCAAACTCACGGGTACGGAAGATGAAGTTACCTGTGGTTATCTCGTTGCGAAAGGACTTGCCCACCTGGGCGATGCCAAAGGGCAACTTTTTCCTGGTCGTGGCCTGTACATTGAGGAAGTTGACAAACTGCCCCTGGGCAGTCTCGGGGCGAAGATAGATGGTATTGGCATCATCCTCCACCGGTCCCATAAACGTCTTGAACATCAGGTTGAACATACGTGGCTCGGTAAGCTGGCCGCCGCAATCCGGACAGGCACTGAGATCGATGTCGGTGGAGCGGAACCTATGACGGCAGCTTTTACATTCAACCAGCGGATCCGAAAATCCTTTAATATGACCGCTCGCCTCCCATACCTGCGGGTGCATCAGGATGCTGGTCTCGATACCCACCATGTCATCCCGCTCCTGGACAATCTTCTTCCACCAGTACTCTTTGATATTCCTTTTTAACTCCACTCCCAGGGGACCATAGTCCCAACAACTGGCCAGACCACCATAAATCTCACTGCTCTGAAAAACAAAACCGCGCCTTTTGCAGAGCGAGACAATTTTTTCCATACTAACTTTGTTTGCTTCTTCGGGCACTTCGTCCTCCTGA
>DFZI01000087.1:10839-14226 GCA_002383665.1 Dehalococcoidia bacterium UBA4060 | reverse complement strand
CTTTTCAACGAGAAGGGATTCAAGCTGGCCTGAATTCTCCGCTTTTCTGAAATGCGTTATCAGCCTGCCGGGTTGGTCACCCTGCCTGCGAAGATCACCGAGCCCGTCTTGATATCGCGGATTAAGAAAATGAATGGCCTGTCCACAGTCAGCTTCAAGGGTGGAGCCGGTGTGGCAGTAAGCTCCATCACCACGGCTGTAGCTGCGGCAGCTTCGGTACCTGACTCATCCACCTGCACAAAAGCCTGGTGGATGACATCGCCTATGCAGAGGTCGCGATTGCCCGTCATGCCTGAGAAATCGGCACCATCGCTGAAGGCCAGCGGCATGCCCATCCCGGCCAGCGTGCTGGCCAGGCTGAACTTGGATTCGTATTTGAATGAAGGCAGGCTCAAGGCTACCTGTTTCATTGCCAGATCCCTGATGATGCTGTCGACCTGCTCCGCCGTCATCCCTTTTTCAAAGTTTGTGAAATTGCCTCTTTCCGGCACAATGATCAGCATGGAAAGCTCATGCCCGTCATAGGGCAGCTCGACTGCCTCGAACCCCTCGCCGGCAAGGTAGTTGAGACCTTTGGTCTGGTTCATCATGGGGATTTCGATATCTTTACCATCCATCAGGTGGAAGGTACCGGGCTGCGTGGCGGCTTTATCAAACTGGCTGGCCCAGGCCGCATTGAAATAGATGGCGTTGGTCAGGACTAACCGTGTCATAGTATCGATGACACCGGCAGGAATCAGGTCCTTGATGCGCTGCTCGGTCTGGTCAGCCACCCATTTGTTGATCGCTTTACGTGACTCTTCGGGCGCAGTGATGAAATCCATAAGTCTCAGCCCCGCCCCGTAGTTCAGGGCCAGCAGGTCAAGGTAATCGGGGAGAAAACTATAGTCTTTTTGCCCCCACAGGGCATTGACGATGTTCAACCTGAAGCCCTTCTCGTCCTTGCCTTTAGCACCCTGGCCACGGCTGGCCAGTTCCTGGTCAAGGCTGTTGAAAGCCGGATGCAGCCGTTCCTGGGGCAGTATATATCGGAGTGTATCTGCCATCTGTGTAGCGGTATCGCCTCTCGCCCCGGCATAGGTCATGGCCAGTGCCAGCGAGACGCTGAAGGGTGAGTAAAAAAGATTGCCCGGCTCATCCTTGAGCTTCTGGTACAGGCTGAAGGCAAACTCATTGTTGCCGCCTACCAGTGCAGACATATCGTCCTGGCTGACTGCTACAGCAGACCTGCCTACATCCGATTTTATGACATCACCTGCTGCCACCGGCTGTGAACAGCCATATAGACCTGCCAGCAGGATTATGCACAGAACTGCGGTGTTAAACCAGTTTAATTTCATGNNAAGACATAAAGACACCGTCTCTGGATAGAACAAGTCGTTGGATATAAGCTAAGCGCGCGAAAATGATCAAATCTAAGAGCTTAGCTGTGTCCGCTATCATCGCCGCAGCATGTATCGTGGTCGCCGCAGCATGAGCTCCCCCCGCAGCCGCAGTCGCTCCTGAATGTCAGCATGGGGCCCTCGTCGGTGTCTTCGATATCCATGCTTATTCCATTCATCATCCCTGCCAGTCCCTCCTCTATTGCCAGCACTGTAATGCCGTCATGCTCGAACAAGTTGTCGCCTTGTGCAGCCTTGTCCAGGATCAGTCCCAGGCTGCCCTCCGGACCGGCTGTGAGTCTCAGCAGCATGGACGGGTCCTGGCTGTTCTCGTCCAATATGCGCTTTAGTTCTACTTTGGCGGCATCGGTAATCTCTATCAATGTATTTGCCCTCCTGATGATAATCACGCAACTGTAAAAATATTTCTTTGCATTATAGCAGTAATCCGTCAAATATACCCGGCTATATAGCAAACTATGTGGTCAAAATCCCCAGGTAAATTTTCCAGCGACGCGACCCTGACTGTAAAAATCACATAGTTCGTAGCTAAATTTTGACATTATTGATGCATATATGCTATTTTTACCAGCATGGAAAATAGCATAGTCTCCCGCAACTGGTATGCGTATTACTTTTATTTTACGCACGGCCATCAGCCTGGGGGACTATCTCGGCATGTAGATTAATTATAGATAAGTAAAGAGAAAGCAAAAAGAGAGACCCTCCAGGCGGAGGGTCTCTCTTTTTTATACCCGAATTTTTAAATACGGAGGAAGACTACAATGATGATCATGAGAAGGGATGCGACGGATGAGGACATCAAGCGCGTTGTCAAAGAGATCAGGCGTTATGGCTTGAAAGCAGATGTCTCACGCGGCGATTTCCGCACCGTCATAGGCCTGGTCGGTGACGAAAGGCGAATCCCCTTTGATAACTTTTCCATCCTGCCGGGTGTAAAAGAGGTGGTTAAGATCGAAACCCCCTACAAGCTAATCAGCAGGGAATATGCACGCGCTTCGGAGGGCGAAAACGGGATACACAGAACCGTGAACATCGGGAATGTCCACATCGGCAACGGCGAGCCGATTATTATGGCCGGTCCCTGTGCAGTGGAAAACAAGAAACAATTGTACACTATTGCGGAGGCCGTCAAGAAAGCTGGTGCCCATATTCTGCGAGGCGGCATCTTCAAACCGCGCAGCTCGGTTCACTCCTTTCAAGGCCTGGGCAGCATCGACCGCAAGAGCGCTGAGACGGCGCTCAAATGGATGCGTGACTGCGGGCGTGAGTTCGATATGCCAGTTATCACAGAGGTGCGCGGCGAGGATCACGTCGACCTGGCCGCTGAATATGTCGATATATTGCAGATCGGCTCGCGTAACATGTACAATCAGGATCTGCTGGCCAAGGTGGGGAAGAAAAACCGTCCTGTGCTGCTGAAGAGGCACTTCGGCGCAGGCATTGAGGAGTTCCTCTCTTTTGCCGAGTACGTCGCAGCCGAGGGAAATAAGGATATAATATTATGCGAGCGGGGCATTGTGCCCGTGGGCAAAGGCAGGGAGTACACGCGTTACACGCTGGACCTGGCGGCAGTGCCGGTGGTCAAGCGTGAGACCTACCTGCCGGTGATAGTCGATCCCAGCCACGGCACAGGCCGCCGCGACCTGATCTTTAATATGTGCTGTGCGGCGATCGCCTCGGGTGCCGATGGCCTGATGGTGGAAGCCCATTACAATCCCGCCGAAGCCATCGTGGACGGTAAGCAGACCATTACACCGGATGAGCTGCAGGATATAATAAAGACATGCCGTGAGATATACCGCCTGGTAAAGACGGGATAAACTATAGTAAGGTATAGATATTGAAGGTAATCAAGGTCAAGCTCGGCAGGCAAAGCTATGAAATACGCATCGGACAGGGATTGCTGGCCAGTCTCGGCACATGGTTGCGGGAGACGTTGCCTGCCGCTAAGGCCGTGCTGATAACAAACCCTATTGTGGGT
>DFZI01000087.1:6310-10831 GCA_002383665.1 Dehalococcoidia bacterium UBA4060 | reverse complement strand
GCGGGCAAGCTATACGGCCAGATGGCCGATAACCTTGTTGAGAGGGATACGCCGGTGCTGGCTATGGGAGGAGGTGTTATCGGGGATCTGGCTGGCTTCGTGGCCTCTACATATATGCGCGGGGTGCCCCTCGTACAGGTGCCCACTACGCTGCTGGCCCAGGTTGATAGCAGCATCGGCGGCAAGACGGCTGTGGACCACGGACACATCAAAAACAGTATAGGCACCTTCTATCAGCCACGATTGGTCGTAGCCGATATCGATACCTTGCAGGGCCTTTCGCGCAGCGAGGTCAGCAACGGACTGGCCGAGATAATCAAAAGCGCCATGATCAACAACGCATCCCTTTTCGGCTTCCTGGAAAAGAACATGGACGCCCTGCGCTCCCACGATGTCTTCCTGATGGAGGAAATGGTGGCACGCACTGCTGCCATCAAGGCAGGCATCGTAGCCAGAGATGAGAAGGATACAGGGTTGCGCAACACGCTTAATTTCGGCCATACTATCGGGCATGCCATAGAATCAGCATCGCATTTCAAGATCAGGCATGGCCAGGCTGTGGCCATGGGGATGGTAGCTGCGGCACGCATCGCCGTACAGATGGAGAAATTCAACAAGAAGGACCTGGTGCGGCTGAAAAAGCTTATCCAGCGGGCAGGGCTGCCGGTGGATATACCGCCGCTTGACATCCCGCTTATGATAAAAAAAATGGAGCACGATAAGAAGATCGTTGATGGCAGGACCAGGTTTATATTGCCTTCCGCCATCGGCAAGGTATTTATGGCCGATGACGTCAGCCTGCAGATGGTGCTGCAGGCTGTGGAGAGCAGGGATGAGGAAGATTAAGATCTGCACTGTGATCACGGACGATAACCCCGGCACCATTAAAAAGGCGGAGAAGGACACCGATATTTTTGAGGTGCGTATAGATTTGATCGGCAGCTCCTGGCCGGATATGGTGCGCGGCTTGAAAAAGCCCTGGATCGCTACTAACAGGAGCAGGTCAGAGCATGGCCTGTGGGCTGGCAGCGAAGAGGAAAGAGCCGCCGAGCTTCTCAGGGCTGTTGATCTCGGCGCCTGGATGGTCGATATCGAGCTGGAAAGCCCCTCGCTCGATCTCATATTGAATAAGACGAAGGGCAGGACCAGGTGCCTGATATCTCACCACGAGTGGGAGAACACACCGCCTGTTGCTGTCTTGGCGAAGACTGTGGAGGCCTCACTGTCGGCCGGCGCTTATGCCTGCAAGGTGGTTACAACGGCACATAAGTTTGAGGATAATCTCAGAGTGTTGAGGCTATTTCAGATGTTCCCTGCGGCCAGGCTGGTAGCCTTTGCTATGGGAAGTGAAGGGCTATTGAGCCGAGTTATATCGCCACTGGCCGGCGCCCTTTTTACTTACGCATCTATCAAGGGTGCCAGGGCATCAGCCAGCGGACAGATAGCTGTGCAGNNTATCACCTGCCATGCATAACGCCGCCTTCAGGGCGCTCAACCTTGATTATGTCTATGTGCCTTTCAGGGTCAGTCGTGAGGACCTGCCCCGTGCCATTGAAGGGCTCCGCGCCTTTAATATCCGGGGAGTCAATGTTACGATACCCCACAAGGTGAGCATCATTCCTATGCTGGATGAAATAGACGAATTTGCCCAGAAAATCGGATCAGTCAATGTGGTCGTCAATGATGATGGCCACCTGACCGGTTATAATACAGATGCACATGGCTTCCTCTATTCCCTGCTGGACCAGGGCATAGAGCCCGAGGGAGAAAAGGTCGCAGTGCTGGGAGCGGGTGGTGCCGCACGCTCCATCTGCTTTGCCCTGTCTGAGAGGGGTGCCAGTCTGACCATACTCAACCGCACGCCGGGCAATGCGGCCCGTTTTGCTGCGGAGATGTCGGAGATGACAGGGCGACCCATTCAAGTGCTGGGGTTGAATAAAGAGAACATGGCGGCAGCCATGGACAACTGCAATATCTTGATCAATGCCACGAGCGTGGGCATGTACCCTAATATGGAAGCCACGCTGGTCGATAGCAGCAGTATAAAGTCCCACCACACTGTAGTGGATATTATCTATAATCCGCTCAAGACGAGGCTGCTGAACGAGGCGGAAAAGGCCGGTGCCAGGATCGTCAGCGGCGTGGATATGCTCATCTGGCAGGGTGCGCTGGCATTCGAGATGTGGACGGGCCGACAGGCCCCGATTAACATCATGCGCAGGTGCGCCCGGCAGTCCCTTAAAAGCCATGAAAAATAACATTGCACTGATCGGATTTATGGGAGCGGGCAAGTCAGTTACCGGCCGGGCGCTGGCGCTCTGCTTGAACAGTGAGTTTGTGGACACGGATGAAATGGTTGAGAAAAAGGCCGGCATGGACATAGCAGACATATTTGCCCAAAGGGGCGAAGGGACATTCCGGGAGATGGAAACTGAAGCGGTCAGACAGGCCTGTGGCGGTCAGGGCCGTGTAATCGCCTGCGGAGGAGGCGCAGTGCTCAGCCAGGAAAACATTGATACGCTGAAAAGCTCGGCGCTGGTCATCTACCTTGCCGCCCGTCCGGAGGCCATTTTACAGCGCGTCGGAAACAGTCAGGCGAGGCCGCTGCTCGGGAATGGCGACCGGGCTGCAACCGTGGTCAGTCTGCTGGAGGTTAGGCTGCCGCTTTATGAGAAGGCGGCGGACATCATCATCGATACTACAGAGGTGGACACGGAGACAGTGGTTAAAAAAATATTGTCAGAGCTGGACAGATATGAGGGCTTTAATCTCCAGAAGCAACATTCGAGGTAAGATCGCTGCGCCGCCCTCCAAGAGCTATACCCTGCGCGGGCTGGCCTGTGCGGCGCTGGCTCCGGGCAAAAGCGTTCTGTCTAATCCGCTGGATGCGGATGATACGATCGCCGCGCGTAATGTGTTCAGGGAAATAGGTGTGGGCATCGAACAGAAAGATGGCTCATGGATGGTGATAGGCGGTAATTTCCACCAGCCCGCAGCCGACCTTTATTGTGGAGAATCGGCGGGCACACTGCGCTTCATGACTGCCATCTGCTCGCTGGTGCCGGGAATATGCCGGCTGACCGCCGCCCCCTCGCTGGCACGCCGGCCGATCATGCCCCTCGTTGAAGCGCTCAAGAGCCTGGGCATCAATTGCGGCACTGATGGCGGATCACCTCCCGTAACCGTGCATGGAGGCAGGGTGAGAGGTGGAAGGGTGGAGTTGCCTGGCGACATCAGCTCACAGTACGTGACGGCACTGCTGCTGATCGCCCCTCTCACGGCCGAGGGAATGGAGATACGGCTGACCAGCCCCCTGCAATCGAAGCCCTACATAATGATGACACTGGATTGTATGAAGGCCTTCGGCATCGAAGTCAGGTATGATGCTGATTTATCCGTATTCGAGATCAGTCCCCAGCCTTACCACGCGGTCGATTACACGATCGAGGGTGATTGGTCTTCGGCGTCCTGCCTGGTGGCGCTGGGAGCGGTGGCAGGCAAGACGGAGGTAACCAACCTGACGGCATCGAGCAGACAGGCAGACAAGACAATCCGGACTATCCTGGAGCGTATGGGGGCCAGGATCGCTGTGGATAATAATACGATCTCGGCCAGTCGATCAAGGCTGCACGCCCTGCAGGCAGACCTCTCCGATTGCATCGATCTGCTGCCCACAGTATCCGTTCTGGCTGCAATGGCAGAAGGCGAGAGCGAGCTTACCGGCATCAAACGTGCCAGGCTGAAGGAATCAGACCGTGTTGCGGCTGTTAAATCCGGCTTGCAGCGGATGGGCATCAACGTTATCGAAGAAGAGGACAGAATTTTTATAACAGGCGCTAAACCGCGGGGAACGGTTATCGATTCTAAGGGTGACCACAGGATTGCCATGGCCTTCAGCATTCCAGGCCTGGTGGCAGGTGATACGGTCATTGAAGGCGCTGAATGTGTGGCGAAAACATTTCCCGCGTACTGGGACGTGCTAACAAGCCTGGGCGCAAAGGTGGTGCTCGATGGGTAACAGCATAGGTAAAATCTTCAATGTGGCAAGCTTCGGCGAGAGCCACGGCAAATGTGTGGGAGTATTGATCGACGGCTGCCCGGCCGGACTGCCGCTCACACTTGAAGATATCCAGTCTGAGGTGGACAGACGCCGTCCCGATACGGCAGCCGGAGGTACCGGGCGCAGGGAGGGGGACCAGGTGGAGATGCTATCGGGGCTGATGGATGGTCATACCACGGGCGCCCCTATCTGTATGCTGGTCTGGAACAGGGATGTCGATTCAGGCGTCTATGATGACCTGCGGCATACACCCAGGCCGGGCCATGCTGACTATGCAGCCTGTATCAAGTATGGCGGATTCAATGATTTCCGTGGCGGTGGCAGGTTCTCAGGCCGCATAACAGCCGGCTTCATCATGGCAGGCGCCGTTGCCCGCAAGCTGCTGGGGGGCATCGGTATCGAGATCATTGCTCATACCGTTCAGATCGGTGATATAAAAGCTTCTCCTCCAGCCACGCCGG
>DFZI01000087.1:0-6262 GCA_002383665.1 Dehalococcoidia bacterium UBA4060 | reverse complement strand
GATACGCTGGAAGGCGAACTGGCCAAGGCCTTTTTCGCCATCCCCGCCGTAAAGGGCGTGGAGTTTGGGTCGGGATTCCAGTCAGCTTCGCTCAAGGGGTCCCAGAATAATGACAGCTATATTATAGAGGATGGAAAGATCGTGACCGCCACCAATCATGCTGGAGGTATTAACGGTGGCATTAGCAATGGTATGCCTATCACAGCCAGGATCGCCTTTAAGCCCGTCCCCTCTATCGCCAGACCACAGAAGACGGTTGATCTGAGGAAAATGGCAGAGGTGGAGATGACTGTTAAGGGCCGGCACGACACGTGCATCGTGCCCCGGGCGGTGCCTGTCGTGGAAGCGATGATGGCTATTATACTGTGCGATTTTGCCCTGAGGGCAGGGCTTATCCAGGGGGTGGTGAAATGGACTTAAGCAGCCTCCGCAGCCAGGTCGACAGCATCGATGACCGCATCATCTCCCTGCTTGGGGAGAGGTTGGAGCTGTCACGTCAGATCGGCAGGGAAAAGAAGGCCGTCGGCAAGCCGATTGTGGACAGGGTGCGCGACCAGCAGGTGATGGAGAGGCTCAAAGAGCTGGCTGCCGGGCATGGCATTAATGAGCAGGATATCGAAAATATTTACAGCATGATCATACGTGCCTCCAAGCGGGCACAGGGCTTCGATGTCGGCTTCCAGGGCGAGCCGGGTGCTTACAGCCAGGAGGCTGCTGTCAGCTTCTTTGGCCCCACGGTTGAGGCCGGCCCCTTCGATACCTTGGAGGAGGTCTTCAAGGCCGTAGAGGATGGAACGCTACCCCACGGCATCGTGCCGGTGGAGAACTCGCAGGTCGGCAGCATCACACGCTGCTACGACCTGCTGCTGGACTCCAACGTCATGGTCAGCGGCGAGACGCTGGTCAGGATTACGCATTGCCTGATCGCCAACCCGGGCGTTCCACTGGAGGACATCAAGCGGGTTTATTCACACCCGCAGGCACTGGGCCAGTGCCAGGGTTATCTCAGGCAGCTCGATGTAGAGGTCATCCCTGCCTATGACACGGCCGGAAGCGTCCGGATGATCAAGGAGGAGAAGATGCTGGACGGTGCCGCCATAGCCAGTGCCCGGGCCGCCGAAATCTACGAGATGAATATCCTGGCCAGGGAGATTGAGGATAACCACAATAACACCACCAGGTTCTTCGTGTTGAGCAAACAGGATTCAACGCCGACCGGCGATGACAAGACCTCCATCGTCTTTATGCTGCAGCACAGGCCCGGCACGTTATACGAGGCGCTCAGAGTCTTTGCCGAACGTGGTATCAACCTGACCAAGATCGAATCACGTCCCACCAGGCAGAAGCCGTGGGAATATAATTTTTACCTCGATTTTGAAGGGCACCGCCAGGACAGGATGATCGGTGAAGCGCTGGAAAAGCTCCGTCCCCTCACACTCTTCCTCAAGGTGCTGGGATCCTATCCCAGGGCTAAAACGTAGTCGGAATGATCATATGACGATAGCTATTATTGGCGGCTACGGCAAAATGGGCATGTGGTTTGCCCGGCACCTGAAGAATGAGGGCAGGCAGGTGATCATCGCAGGCCGCGACAGAGTTAAGCTGGCAAAGGCGGCTGAGGAGCTCGGCGTCAAGGCGGCCTCCAACCATGACGCTGTCAGCGGGGCTGATGCCGTCATAATCTCTGTGCCCATTGACGGCTTTGAGCAGGCAGTTGAGGATATAGCACCATTTACCCGCAGCGGGCAAATGGTCTTCGATGTGACCTCGGTTAAGGTGATGCCTGTCACCACTATGCACAAATTCATTAAAAAAGGCATAGTGCTGGGCACACACCCCATGTTTGGGCCGGGGGCGGAGAGCCTGTCCGGGTGCCGCTTTGTGCTCACGCCCACAAATAAAAACGAGGAAGACCTGGCCACCCGGGTAAAGGGCTACCTGGAGGAGAGGAAGGCCAGCGCGACAATTATGTCTCCCCGCGAGCACGATGAACTGATCAGCATCGTGCTGGGTATGTCGCATTTCATCGCCCTGGTTTATGCCGATACGCTGGTGCGGACCGGAAAGCTGGGGGAATCCTCTCTGGTCAGCGGTCCCACTTTCAAGCTTCTCCTCACCCTGGCCGGGAGTGTACTCAGTGAGGATCCTGACTTCTATGCCTCACTGCAGATGGCATTGCCCGATAACCTGAGACTGCAGCGGATGCTGGGTGAGGTCATGCAACAATGGAGAGATATCGTCCGCAGCGGCGACCGGGCAGAGTTTATCAGCAGAATGTCTGCGCTTAAAAAGGCCTTCTCGGATATCGACCCAGGATTCAAGGAAGCCTATACCGAGATGTACAGGCTGATCAAAGAATGATCAGTCGTCCTGCTGAAGATAGTCCATAAGCTCAGCAAAAGCTGGCGGGAATTGCGCCTGGTACATCAGGAAGGAAGGTGTGGGATACCGCATCCCCGCTTTATGAGTTGCCTCTAACCCCTCGATCAGTGCATCCATTTTGCTCATGGGTGCAACAAAAGCTATCTCGTGATCGTGTGCCTGTGCCATTGTCCGGTCTCCCCCGCCCGTTATGATAACCTGGCACTTATCAGTTAACAGGGGCACGGTAATCTCGCTGCCGCAGGCAAACCCGCCTGCGCTGCTGGAGATGAGGGGTTCGCCAGTAGAATAAATAGTGCTCTGGACTAATCTCGACACCTGAGCAGGGTTACCGTAGATGATGATTACCTGAGGATCAAAATCAGCCCTGTGAAGAGGTGACAGCACCAGATGGGTATATCTTCCATACTCAAGCCGCGGCAGATTGTGATTTAATCTGGCCCGCACCTCCTGATTTTTCACCCAGGGAGGTATATTAAAGCTGCCGTCTGCAAACTTTGCTCTGGCCGGAACGAGTCCCAGCGCCAGTGCGCCAAGCGGGCACAACATATCATCTTTCCCCATGGCAATCACCCAGCCCAAACGTCTGGCGGCGGCTACACCCTGACATACAGGCATGGTTAGTCCCAGATCACGTTTTGGCATTCTGGCTTTCGGAGGCACCTCGGCAGCAGCCGTGGCCATTTTAACAGCGACAGGGAATGTACCGGGTCTAATGTAGTTGTTTAAGGCTTCGTTGATTTTTAACAATTCCATTTCAAACTCCTCTTTTTTAAATCTCTTATTTCAATTGCCAGGGTTATCACCACCTGGCCCCTTTGCTGATTTGAAACTCGCCTTGTGACTCTCGCTGCCATTCATTCTGGCATTTTTTGTTTCCACGTTATCTACGGTACGGGAAAGGTACGTACCTTTAGCGTTATTTTAGGCTGCCTGTAATCACCCTGTCAAATATATTGTTGTATAATTATCATTTATCGCTCGTAGTGAGCGTGTGTGACTATAAGCAGCCATCCTGACGAGATTAAATTGCCCCCTGGCGACTCCATCCGGAGCTTGCTGCGGAGTCTCAGTGTGAGCTTAAGCCATCCATAACAAAGTGTAAATATAAAGTGTAAATATAATGAACATTGCGTTTGGCCGTTTCCGGGAGAACGAGATACTGATCATTCTTTGTGTTGAAGTAGCATTGATGATGATGGGGATAGGCCTGGTCAGTCCCATACTTCCACAGTATGCCCGCAGCTATGGTGTGAACATCNNCAATGGTCGGTATGCTCATCACTGTTTTCGGGCTGGCGCGGATAATTTTTGATATACCGGCAGGAAGATTGACGAGTAGCATGGGGAGACGCCCTGTCTTAATTCTCGGCCCTGTGATACAGGTGGTGAGCTCAATAGGTTGCGGGCTGGCTGTCAATTACGGCATGCTTCTGGCCTTCCGCTTCATCCAGGGCATAGGCTCGGCGATGTATACCACGGCAGCCATGATCATGCTGGCTGATATCAGCACGCCGTCTAACCGGGGGCGGTTGATGAGCTACTACCAGGGCAGCCTTCTCCTCGGCGCTGGCCTGGGACCGACCATAGGCGGATTTGTTGCTCAATATTTCGGTTTGGCAGCACCGTTTTTTGNNGGCATTAACCGACCCGGCAGTGGAACTGGAAGCTGACGATTCAGATCCTTCTCTGGCTCCGTCGCGCAGAGGTCTGAGTGCTGTACTGAAAGACCCTAACTTTATCCTGATATCCATCTTAACCTTTGGCATCTTTTTCATGCGTCAGGGATCCCAGAATGTAATTCTTCCCCTGCTTGGCGCTGAACGGCTCAGCCTGGGAGAGGGGCAGATCGGTTTAGCTCTTACCCTGATTGCTGTTATGCAGTTTGTTGCCATCTTTCCCGCTGGCAGGCTTTCTGATAACCTGGGCAGGAAGGCGGTCATCACACCGGGCTGCCTCGTTGCCGCTGCTTCGCTGATCATGTTGGCTCAGAGTTACAACTACTGGTTCTTTCTTCTCACCTGCCTGGTTATGGGAATTGGCATTGGCATCGCCGGCCCGACTCCGTCGGCCTATGTCGCTGACATCGTCCCCAGAGAGAACTATGGCATTGCTATGGGGACATACCGCGCCATAAGCGACCTCGGGTTCGTCATAGGTCCCGTTCTGCTGGGGTGGCTGGCCGACATCAAAGATTTCAGATTTGCGCTGCTGTTTAACAGCGTGTTCATATTCATAATTGTGATTATCTTTCAGCTAAGGGCAAAGGAGTCTTTCCATCCTTAAAAATCGGGAGTAAATCATGCCAGCCACAGGCGGGGTCTAATCCGGTTCGCACTTAATACTGCAAGGCGAGGTAAATGTCTTCAGGGTGTTCACTCCCGACCATCCCGCCTCTCCTTTCGGATGATGATAAAAATGCGCAGCCCGACCAGCAGGCAAACCAGTATTGATGCGCCACCGATGATCCAGCCGCGGTAATCGGCAGGGGCTTCATCAGTGTGCTTAACAGATGATATAGCAGATGGTTCACATATGGCAGGCAATTCCGTTGGGGTGGAGGTTGCATTTTCTGCAATGCCGGATGTCGGTAAGGATGGCGCAGCTTCTGATGGAAGAGGGTCGATAACAAGATTGAAGCTGCCTTCGGCAGTGATGGAGTTGGGGTCGGAAACTTTGGCGGAAAAAGTGTAAGTACCAGGTGCAGAAGGTGTGCCGTAGAGGATCCCGGTCTTGCTCAGCATGAGGCCCGGCGGCAGTTCGCCTGTGGAGACCTTCCAGGTGTAGGTGCCTCCTCCGCCCGANNGGAGCAGGTTCGACTGGCGTTATATGAGCTGGTGTCGGTTACCAGTACCGTGAAGTTGTTATTGGATGCTGCCAGTGGAGTACCGGAGATTATGCCGTTGCTGTTTAGTGTGAGGCCTGCCGGAAGATCGCCCTCGGTCACCTCCCAGGTATAATTACCTGTCCCGCCGCTGGCTGATAGTGTGGCTGTGTAGAAAACACCGACTATGCCCCGCGGCAGTGTCGCACCGGTAATGGTCAGGGAGGATGCCGGCTGTGACACTATTACTATAGCAAAAGACTTACTTTGGAAGGCCTGCATGCTGTCGGTTACACTGACCGTGAACTCCCCGGTTTGGACCCTGGCGGGCATGCCGGATATGATCCCTGTATTGCCGAAGGTTAGACCATCGGGCAGGCTGCCGGAGGTCAATGACCAGG
The DNA here is from genome assembly GCA_002383665.1 of Dehalococcoidia bacterium UBA4060. GTDB lineage: Bacteria > Chloroflexota > Dehalococcoidia > GIF9 > UBA5629 > UBA6808. The sequence goes on along the minus strand of DFZI01000087.1, from coordinate 655 downwards.
TGTAGGTGCCGGAACCTCCTGTAGCCGATAGCGTAGCTGTATATGCTGCACCTATCCTGCCGCCGGGCAGCGTGTCGGTGGTGATGGTAAGCTGTGTGCCGGGCAGCGATTTAATATTGACGGTGTACATCTGCGTAGCCGTATGTGACCTGGAGTCTACCACCCTTATCATGAAGGTATAAGTTGCAGCAGCCTTTGGTGTGCCCGTGATAAGTCCTGACTCGCTCAGCTTCAGTCCGGGGGGTAGGGTGCCTTCCCCAACGGACCAGTAATATGTACCGGAGCCCCCTTCGGCTTTCAACTCGGCCGTGTAGTAGGTGCCGGCCGTGCCACCCGGCAGCTCGGGTGTGATTATGCTGATTGTATCGCCGCTATAGCAGACTGCCCATGGTGTGGAAGTCTGCAGCCCGGCGGCCTGCACAGGCTGGAAGGCTATTACAAGGGCGAGCAGTGCGTATAATGCCGCTGCCGGGATTGCAACCCGGCAAGTGTTGGCTAACATCCGTACAGGAGGCATCATTTATAGCTTATCACCTTGCGGCCATCTTTTCAGCTTACAAGGGTGGATTTGCCTGACCGATCACCCCCGTTTGCTCTTGTAGAGGAGGATCAGAATACGGGTCAATATGAGAGCGCCTATGATGATGGCGACGCC
>DFZI01000078.1 GCA_002383665.1 Dehalococcoidia bacterium UBA4060 | reverse complement strand
GATTTATCAAACGGGCATTGAACGGGCAGGACCTGATTGTATACGGTGACGGTAAGCAGACACGTGATTTTACATATGTAAGCGACAGCGTCCATATGTCGCTGCTGGCGGGTATAATGGATCCCGGCATTAACCGGATATTTAACTTCGGCACCGGACGGGCTGTATCTATAAACACACTGGCCGGCCTTGTGCTGGATAAGCTGAATTTAACGGGTAAGATAAAGGTCACGCATGTCGATTATGACGAGCGAAGGAGCCGGGAAATAGAGGTTTTTAACCGTCTGGCTAATGTCGATCTGGCTGAGAAGTTGCTACAATACAGGCCGGTCATAGACCTGGAAAACGGGCTACAAAAAACGATCGACTGGTATTTAAAAGGCTGATCTTACGACCTATTTACGGGTGGTTCTATAGTTGTACCATGCTTCAAAAGTTGTCACAGTGGCCTGTTTCTTTACCCAGTCAAGGATCGGCTGTATTCTGGCCAGTTTTTCTTTATCAACAGCATCATCAGCGGTTAAGAAGGCGTCCGGGTGGATGGTGATGGCGGCAACGCCGAGATAGCCCAGCAATGAGCAGGTGGTGGTGCAGATCTCATTGTCATACATGTCTTCGTATGCCTGATAATACTTGCAATAATCGGTTATTTCGGCGATCTTACTGATGTCGATGACATCACCCCATGTCAGCCTGGTCTCGTCCCACTCACATACATCACTGGAGGTGGGTATCCTGTACATGCCGGATGGGTCTTTGCGGCCATCGACATCGACCGGGTCTATGGAAGGATGGGGTTCCTCCGTTAGATGGGTGGAAAATACCTTGAAGCCCGAATCCTGGACTGCTAAATATCCTACTTTATCCCAGGAGTCAGTGGGCACGGTCATGGCCACGGGGTTAACACCAAAATATTGTGAATAGCTATCGCGTGCCTTTTGCAATTTAAATTTCATATCTGCATAATCAGCCTTGGATTGAGATGTATCAAACTCATAAAACTCCCAGTCGTAGCCATGCACACTTATTCCCGCAACTCCCTTTTTAACGTAATCTTTTAGCCATGGTATAGCGAAGGAGTCGCCCCCTTCCACGTTGGAGACCACGCCCAGATCGATGGGAATGTCATTTTTCTCAAATATGAGCAAAATTTCCTGAACCACGTCCTCGTGCCAGCCCAGGGCAACATCATCCAGCCTGAAAATAACCGCCGGGCCCCCATTATAAGAGGGCACCACACGGTTGGCTGCAACAGAGGTGGCCGACCATCTCAATATATAGCTGTACCAATCGTCAGCCGTGGTTAAATCCCCTTTTCGTTTCAGCAGCTTGATCAATGATTCCAGTTGCGTAATCCTGACAGGATCAACCCTGCCGTCGGTGCCCAGGAATGTCGACGGCAATATCTCAACCGCAGCTACGCCCCATTTCAGGAGACTCTGTTGCACAGCATCCAGAGCCCTTTTATCCACGTCTGACAGCAGGGCGGTGTTCAATGCCGTATTAACCTTGCCCTTTTTGGGTGATGGTAATGAATAATCGATGACGGCTATAACAGGCAGACGATACAATCCCTCATTGTCAGGTTTGCCGTCCCAGGATACCATTTCACGGTAAGATTCGATTTCAGCCATATTAACGGTGGCCAGCACTTTGAAACCTGCATCCTGCAGGACAGCATAATTGATCTCGGTGAAATACATTTCCGGCAATATACAGGCTGAAGGGGCATTGCCGAAGAACATGTGGAATTCTTCCCGAACCTTTCTGAGGTCATCACGGAGATTCCTGTAGGCCGAACTATTTCTGGATGTTTCGGCATCAAGCCATATGAGCGAGTTGCCATCGAGGCACACGTTGATTGATCCGGCATCGACAAAATTTCTCAGGTAAATGAAATCGCTATAGTTGCCATTGTCCGGTAGAGGCGGGAGTGCCACATCTATGGGCACTCGACTATCACCAGCTACCCTTATAATATTATCAACGGCCTCTTTCAGGTGACTATCTCCGGCCTGACTGATGGTCAATATGATCGCACCCTGATTGCCAATATAGGGAGGAGTGTTTAACTGGCGGGTGTGTACCATCGGCGCGCTGGCAGGTGCTGGCGTACGTTCCTCTGGTAATACGCTCACAATTGAGCAGGCGGTGCTGAGGGGGAGTAGGAGCGCCAGAGCAACTGCCCATATCAAATTTAGCCGGACTTTACTCATGGTTAAATATTAAGGCTTTTGATGGAATTGAGTCAAAATGAATGTATATGTTTCGCAGCCAAGGCATCATTGTTTTATTATATATGGGGAGGATTAGATTGTTGGCTGACCGTATGACTGCCCTGCTGAGTATGGGATTAATATTGACTGTGCTGGCAGGTTGTATGGGCGTGAGCAATGGGACACAGGCTGGTACGGGCTACGAAAGAATTGTAATACCGGCCAACCCGGATATGGTTTACACGATGAAGGGAGTAGCTATTGATCTGCCACAATCCGATTTCGAAGATATGAGGAGAGCAGGTATCACTATTCTGGGTACCGAATGGGGTATGGAAGAGAGCGTGGGAAAAGCGCGTAATTTTCTTGACCGGGCTGATAAAGCAGGCCTGAAAGTGGTAATGGACGGCGGCTTCAGCTATACAGCCTGGGGCTTTACCGATGACGATTGGGGAAGACTCCCTGCAGGTAAGCATCCTGTTTGGCAGAAAGAAAAGGTCCAGTCCTGGATAAGCGCTCTTAAGGATCATCCTGCCGTTTATGCATGGGATATCTCGAATGAGTTCGGTGAAAATTTACCCAGTGGGGCAGGGATGGCCGGATCTGACTGGCCGAGAGGCAGGCTAACTGCTGCTCAGCTTGCGAAGGCCAGGACCGATGTACTGGAGGTGGACACATCCCATCCGATACATATTCGTATGTATGGGTGGGATATCAATGGTATGCAGCCACATATCAAAGCAGTCCTCAGCCAGCGGATAGCCGATATAATTTCACTGAACCTTTATTCAAATTACCTTGAGAAGGGACAGCTCCAATGGCCGGATGTTATCCAGGATGCTGCTACCTATTACGTAAAGAAGATAAAGGAGCTTGCGCCCGGCACGTTTGTATGGGTGTCAATTGCTGCTTTCGAATACGATGACCTGTTTCAAAGGCCCACGTTGGATGGATTACGGCGTGACCTTAAATACATCAGCTTGATTAAGGAATTGGATGGGGTATCGTTCTTCTGCTGGGGGCCGGTTAATCAGTGGGATGAGACGTGTGACTGGTACCTGCCACAAACGGGGGCTGATCTCTGGAGCGAGATCAAGAGTTATATGAAAGACCCGGCTAAATTCATGTCAGAATAGCAATACCGATGCGCTACGAGCCGGTTACTGGAGGTTAAGTATCTGCTTGGCAGCACGCTCAAGATCCGGGTCATCGGTAAGCTCAATGCATCTATCCACATCCTGGCGCGCCTTGATCAGATCGCCTTTCTCAATGTAAATCAGAGCCCGGGTAAAATAAGCCACAGGCATTTCGTAATCTATCTGGATGGCCATATTGCTATCCTGCAGTGCGCGGTCCATATCACCTAACCGGTAATAGCAATAAGCTCGCCTGTCGTACGCCTGTGCCAGTTTAGGGTTTAGCTCAATAGCTTTATCGCAGTCTTTGATGGCGTACTCCCATTGTGACAGGTTGACATAGGCCCAGGCACGTGTTGTATAGGCCAGGGCAAATTTGGGATTTAGCTGGATGGCCTTGGTGGCATCGACAATAGCCAACTGATAAAGCTCTTTAAGGATATAGCCCCAAGCACGCATATTATAAGCGAGCGCAAAATTGGGGTTCAGATTTATGGCAGTATCACAGTCATCCATTCCCATGGTCAGCCAGTCACGCGTAAAATCGTAGGAGACCTTTTCAAAGTATGCCCATGCACGCGTTGTATAGGATATGGGCAAATGCGGATTAAGCTCAATGGCCTTATTGCAGTCATTAATAGCAATATCATGCCTGCCTTTCATCAGGTTAGCCCATGCGCGATTGACATAAGCTATAGCAACATTGGGGTCGAGCTCAATTGCGTTGTTGCAATCTTCAATGGCAAGATCGTATCCGCCTGTCTGGTTATATGCCCAGGCGCGATTGACATAGGCCAAGGGTAAGGTCGGATCCAGCTCGATCGTCTTATTGCAGTCGGCAAGGGCTTGATCATAAAGGCCGATTTCATTATAGGACCAGGCACGATTCATATAGGCGATGGCGAGGCCGGGATCGATATCTATGGCGCGATTGCAGTCTTTAATCGCCTCCTCATACTTGCCCGTGGCATTTAAAGCCCAGGCTCGGTTCAGATACCCAAGTGCGTTGCGCGGGCTGATGCTGATGGCACGGTTACAATCATCCAGTGCAAGGCTGTACTGTCCCATTTCATTGTAGGCGGAGGCACGCGTTATATATGCGAGCGTAAAATTGGAATTAATGGCCAGTGCTCTGTTGCAGTCGGCTATGGCAAAATCATATTGCCCCAGTGCATTATAGGTAAGCGCACGGTTTGTGAAAATTATGGCCTGCCGGGAATCCCTGCTGATGGCTGCAGTATACTCATCCAGGGCTTTTTCATATTGTTTAGCAGCATAATATGTGTTGCCCTTCTTATAATGTTCAGTAGGGGAATCCATCAGGGTGCAGGAAGTTATCAGCATAGCGATGACTGCCAGCACGATTAGAGTCGCTGGCAGTACAACCACTTTTTTTCGTCCGGTTCTCTCTCGCTGGTGCATTTGCAAACTTAGTATATAGGCATTTAAACAGATAGTCCAACACCTGCATGCCATTTGTTGGGCTTGACTTACGGCCAGCCGTCGGCTAATACCAGACATCAGATTACGTGGCTGTAATAATTTTAAGTGATGTGTTTTGACAGAAACAGCCGGGTTACCTTAGTATAAGGCAAGCAGGAAAGTTATGATTTACTGGTTATTGCAGGTTGCCGATCTGGTCTATTATCACATATTCCACCTGTTTTTTGCCTTCGGGCTGTTTTGCTGGCTGGTATGGATGATCAGGTTGATTTTATCAGCACCTTACAAGCCATTTAAAGCTAATGTGCCATATACTATGCCAGTTTCTATTCTGGTACCTATTTATAATGAAAAAAGCGATGTGTTGATTGAAAGCCTTGGATCAATTATTAAATACACCTCAGCCGGTGATGAGGTCCTGGCACTGGTTGATATACGTGATAAGGCGGCGCTGGCGCCCGGAGCTCTGCTTCATCATCCCAGGCTGAAGATAGTCGTGGCTCCACCCGGTAAAAGACAGGCGCTGGTGGCAGGATTTCAGGCGGCCAGGAACCCTATCGTAATGGTCACGGGTAGTGACACACAGTTCAACCAGGATACAGTTTCAGAGATTGTGAAACCGTTTATGGATCCCACTGTAGGTGGTGTTACAGGGCAGGTCGTTACTTCCAATGATAGGGGTATTGGTGGCAAATGCTATGAATGGGGACTTGTGCTGCGCAACAAAATGATATACCCGGCAATGAGCCGCAGCAATACCGTACACGTGCTCAATGGAGAGTGCTATGCCATGCGCCGTGAGCTGGCTATTACACTTATTCCGGAGTTCCTTAACCAGAAGTTTATGGGCAAATTATGTGATTCTGGTGATGATGGCTGGATGACCACGCTGATACTCAAGAATAATCTCAAAACCGTTTACCAGTCCACCGCTATTGCTTATACAAATCCACCTGCGGGATTCGGAGAGTTCTTGCGCCAGCAGTTAAGGTGGAACAGGAACTCCACGCGCAGATCGCTTACGGCGTTGACCAGTGGATGGGCTTTCAAACACGGGTTTATGTACCCTTTCCAGTTGATTATCGCGCTGGTGAAGCTGCCTTTCTGGGTTATTGTGGTTGCGCTGGCAGCCGTCAGATTCTTTATAGGCCAGAATGTGGGCGTGGTGGCAGTATCATGGTTCGATCCTGCCTGGCATATGTTCCGTCCGTTGATTTTTGTCTTCGGGGTAATTTTTATTCGCGCCCTGCGCGGCATCCCTTATCTGATCAGCAAGCCCAAGGCCCTTCTATTCCTGCCTGCTTACGCCTTTATCTCACCCTTTATACTGGCACCCTACAAGCTCTATGCTATGCTGACTGCCAGGGATACCAAATGGCTTACACGGAATAAGGAAGGCGAGACAAAGAAGAAACCTGCTGGTTATGTGACAGCGACGGTAGTGATATTATTCCTGGTTATGAGCTTCCCTTTAATAGCCTTTGGAGTTGCACTGGCCGATGATGAGGCTGATTCGTACTGAGATTTAAATGAGTGATCACGGCTTTTTAACCGTGTTTTTCAGGGCATGAGAGATCCAGCTTTTATTTGTTTCTGCATATAACGTGCGCACTCTGCCGTTGTTGTCCCCGCCCTCATACCACATTCTTATTATTTGTCCTTCCATGATGATGCATGGTGAAGTCGACCATTTGCTGTCGTACCCATTGGGTGTGTAGCCATGGGCAAAGACCAGGCCGTGCTTGTTCCACGTTTTGCCGTCCTGGCTGCTGGCCAGGAACAAATCCAGGTATTCTACCATCGTGAACATGAGACAGTAGGTGTTATTGATCATAAACGCACACAGGTTCCGGTAAATGGTGGTATCGCCTATTTCAGGATCGGGTGAGAGGATTTTGCCTTTTTTCATCCAGTTGATGCCGTCGTCCGACTCGGCTATACCGTAAAAAGTCCAGCCGGGATCTTTCTTGCCGTAGCCCTTGTAAAACATGTAGTATCTGCCGCCGGCTTTGATAACTGAGTTTTGCCCGCCAGCTCCTTCATTGTCCCATGACCCGCTGGTCTTCCGCAAAACCGGGTTTCCCTCATATCTTGTCCAGCTTATGCCGTCGGCAGATGTGGCATAACAGGCACAGCCACCGTAAGAGTCACCGCCGTACCACATCTTGTATATGCCATCCTCGTAGATGACGGTCATGGGGTCGATCTTGTCCCCTTCGTATTCCTCGACAGGTTCCATGACCACACCTGTCCTGGTCCAGTTGATCCCATCCTTTGATATAGCCCGCATTATCCTGCCGGTTTTATCGGCGAAACCCTGCCCACGATACCACATTACATATGAGTTATCCTTGAGCTTGATTATTGTGGGAGATTCAATTGACCTGTCATCAGGGTTGCCCAGACCACCGAGGTCCAGCACAACGCCGTACAGGTTCCAGGGTATTTGTGCCGGTCCCATTACAACTTTTGTGTAACTCTCCTGCCTTCCCTGCATATTCAGGTTGTAAATTATTAGCAGGATAGCGGTAGCAATCAATACTGCACAGGTTGCCAGTAAAAATACATTTCTTTTAGTCAAATGGCTGCCCCTGAAATTGGATATTATCCCTGTTTACTAATTTGCACGTAGTTGGTAAGATGTAAGATAAAGTATAGTAAGCATGCGTGATATTTACAAAGTGCTGAATTGGGGTCATCGAAATTGTGTTATGGGAAGCGTATTTAAAAAGGAGCATAAATCAGAGATGTTGCTATGTTGCGATCATAAAATAAATAAAATAAAAATCCCGCTTAAAGCGGGATTTTTGTTATGCTTTATACTGGCGTTTGCTCTCGCGCTGCCGCCATATATTTGTGCTCCCAGTCGTGTCGATGCTGAACCCGGCATCATGCGCTGGGATACGGTCTCAACACCAGGCTCGGTATACGGGCGTTTTGACATTCTCAGTCCCGGCGGCGACATCATCGACCTGGCGGCAGGCTCAATGGGAAGGTTGGTGGCTGTCGTCCGTGTGGCTGAGACACCCGGTGGACAGAGCCAACTCTTCTTCAGTAATAACTGGGGTATCGAGTGGAAGGATTCCGCGTATTATACGTTGTCCAGCGGGGGGTTCGGCAGCAACGAGATTTTCCATGTTGCCGTAGCTCCGGATAATCCCAATGTATGGGCAATTGTCACGGGCGTGGCACCGGACAATCTGCCCAAGCACGTTTATTATACGGATGATGCGGGGGTTTCATGGTTGGATACTGAGCTCATCCTGGAAAACACCGCTGAAACCATCAGAAGTATAGATATCTCTCCCCTGTATGGCAACGGTTACAGGGATATTGCTGTTACCACAGTCACGGGCACCGGGCACGGCAGGTATTACATTAGTTCATCAAGATCCTGGAGCAGGTGGTTTAACCAATCTCTCTCACCCTCTGTATTGCCTGTGCCGACCGGAAAAGCGGACTATTTTGACATTAAATTTTCCCCCACCTATGCTACCGATTTATCGGTTGCCCTGCTCTATGCTACCGACAATGCCACCTATTTCAATGTTGGCTTCAGAGATACCAGCCAGAACGCGGCCCTCAGCTATGCTTTTAATGAGCCAGGTGTGGAAGTGAGAAACACGGCATCGCCCGGCTTAGCTTCACCCGGATTCGCCGAGCTCAACGCTACCTGCATGCAGTTGCCCTCGGATTTTACGGGCCAGACTGCCACCTTGCGGCGGGCTTATATCAGCCTGGATGCCGATCCCAAGACCGCAGGTTCAGTTGAGGACGGTGTTTACCGGATTGATGATACTCATGTCTATGTTCTTATGGACACAACGAAGACTCCGGACAAATCGATTTACAGCATTGCGTACTGGGGAACCTATGCCCAGGGGAAGCTGCTGTTGGGTGAGAGGATGGGCTATCCCTGCACTGCCACTGTTCCCACCTGGTTTACGGATTCCCCCACCACATGTCCAATACCCTGCTGGTACCCGGCCCTGAAGCCACCGACGGGTGCTGCTAACCAGGGTACCTGCGCTTCAGGGGTCAAGAGCGGTGTCGGCGCCGCCAGAGTACTGTGGTCGGACGACGGGGCTCTATCGTACGCAGGCACGGGTGCTTTAGCCGAGGTAACCAGATCCGACTGGTATGAGCCCTTACTACGGGCCCCAGTGGATAATGATGAGTCAGCTTTTGCCCTGAGCCGTAATAACGGTGAGACCTGGAACGAGCTCGGATTGATCGATACTACAATCGACTGGCTCAATGATGTTGCTCCCACGGTTGATTGTTCGACTATTTTCCTGGCATCTGCCAATCATAATACAGTGGCAAGTTGCCGTAATTTCGATAGTGTGTGGAGGACGACGCTTAACAGCGATATCGCCAATCCTCTTCCGATCAGTAATCACCCTGTTTATTACTGGGAACGTATAATGACCCGAACGACATCAAGTTCCTGCAGTGTGATTCAGTCTGATAAGCCGTTGCTGCGCCTGCCTCCGGGCTGTACGGATAAACCTGATGGCGAAGTTGTAGCATGGGCGGCACAGGATACCACCGCACAAATGTGGTCAGGTGATTATGGCGATTTCTGGGTGGAAATAACCGCACGTGATCCTGTGCAGGATTTTGCCTTTGAGTCCAGCACAATACTTTATGATCTGTCTGCCGAAGGCATGGTGACCAGGCTGACCTATTCCGGAACGACCTGGAGCGTCGCTGATAAAAGCCGTGACAGCCGTGTAGGGAGAGCCCATACTATTGCAGTGTTATCAAAAGATAAGATACTGGTGGGGGCTGCTGAAGACGGTGACTATGCAGCTTC
>DFZI01000110.1 GCA_002383665.1 Dehalococcoidia bacterium UBA4060 | reverse complement strand
GATCATGCATATTTTGAGCATAGATATGCGGAACGCCGTACGAATCACGGATGACCTCAACCTTTTCCCCTAATCCTTTAATCTGCAATTGACCGTCGGTCTGGGGCAACGGGCTATTAAGTAGATACGTGTAATACCCAAATCCACCGCCACCTGCCACAACAATGATTGACAGCAGGACTATAAGTGTGACCAGCCAGCCTCTGCCACGCTTCTTCCCTTCTGTCTTCTTTACTTCTGTCTTCTTTACTTCGGTCTTCTTTACCTCTGTATTCTTTACTTCGGTCTTTTCCTCGTTATTGTCTTCTGTCGTTTGCATCACTGCCTCCTTGCCTGTATCCTCATATTGATGTTGAAAACCTAACCCCCGAATGGTTAAAGCGCAATGATAATACTCTTAATCGTCACGGCAAGTCAATCGGATCATCAATATAGTATAATCTGATCAGTGATATGATTAAACTTCTAACAAGAATATAAAAGTCATATGAACAATAACAGCCAAAAAAGCAACATAAAAATATATATCAGAGCCGTCATCGCTGTTCTCTTGATTATTGCCTGGGTTTTAGTTGCATTTTCAGGTCTGATCCTGTGGTTAGCACCTGAAGGGCGGCAGTCCGGCCGTATTCCACTGCTATTTGATCTAACCAAGAGCGAGTGGAAAGATATCCATCTCTGGCTTGCAATAGCCACTCTGATAATTACCCTAATCCATGTTATTGTTGACTGGAAAACCCTGCGTGCTGTCATCAAGTATATGGTAAGCGCACACAGGGAAAACACAGACATTCCCTGCGACTAAACTCCATATTCCCCAGCGCCAATGGCAAAGCCTGATCCGTGGCAATGAGCTATGCTAAGCTTATAGAGACCGGCTGACAGCTATCAATATTGTTAGCACCTTATGTAATTTGTATAATGATATGCTAATTTCGGCCGAAAAGGATATTATGACAGCCAGGATCATCAAAGGCAGCGAAATAGCTGCCGGCATACGCAATGAGCTCAAGGATAGGGTAACCCGTCTGAAGGAGAAAGGCAGAACGCCCTTCCTCTGCGTGGTGCTGGTCGGCGATGACCCAGGCTCGATTTCCTACGTTACATCCAAGGAAAAAGGCTCAGCCGAGGTGGGAGTGAAGGAAAAGACCTTCCGCCTGCCGGCCTCTACAACCGAATTGGAAGTTCTGAAGCTGGTAGGTGATTTGAATGAAGATCCGGATGTGGATGGTATACTCGTACAGTCCCCTTTGCCCAGGCAGATCGATGCGGAAAAAATACTCTTCTGCATCTCGCCCGCAAAGGATGTCGACGGATGGCACCCCGTTAACCTGGGCAAGCTGATGCGCGGCGATCCCTGTCTGCTGCCCTGCACACCACATGGCATACAGCAGATCCTGGTGCGCAGCGGCTATGATCCCTCGGGCAAGCACGTCGTCATACTCGGACGCAGCAATATCGTGGGCCGACCGCTGGCCAACCTTCTCATGCAGAAAAAGCCCGGAGCCAATGCTACGGTGACCGTGGTACACACCGGCACCCCAGACATACCCTTTTACACACGCCAGGCCGATATCCTGGTAGCCGCCATGGGCAGCCCGCTTTTCGTCAAGGCAGACATGGTTAAAGATGGAGCCGTGGTTATCGATGTCGGCTCCAACCGCATCGAGGATAAAGCCGTCGAGAAAGGCTGGCGCTGGGCAGGAGATGTGGATTTCGAAAAAGTGAAGGAAAAGGCCGCAGCCATCACGCCCGTGCCGGGCGGTGTCGGCCCCATGACCGTGACCATGCTGCTGCAGAATACCATCGAAGCCGCTGAGTTGAAGGCCGGCCTTTTAAAATAGCAATACAATACCGGAGATGTTGAGAAAATGCCTTACAACCCCTTAAAGATGAGCGATTGGCAGATCGCTGAAGAAGCCGAAAAAAACATGCCCGAACCGGCAGACTGGCTCGACAGGCTTAACCTTGAGAAGGGCGAGATCATACCCTATGGCAGAGTGGCACGCCTCGACTACGCCAAGATCATGAACCGCCTGCAGAATAAGCCGGATGGCAAATATATACAGGTTACAGGCATCACTCCCACACCCCTGGGTGAGGGCAAAAGCACGACTACCTGCGGGCTTTTGGAAGGGATGGGCAGGCGCGGACTCAATGTGGGCGGCTGCATCAGGCAGCCCTCTGGCGGCCCCACCATGAACATCAAGGGCACCGCAGCCGGTGGCGGNNCATAACCTGGCCATGGTAGCACTCACCGCCCGCATGCAGCATGAGCGTAACTACGACGACCGCAAGCTGATGGCACTTTCGCACATGAAGCGACTCGACATCGACCCCACCCGCGTTGAGATAGGCTGGGTGATGGACTTCTGCGCCCAGGCACTGCGCAACATCATCATCGGCATCGGCGGCAGGATGGACGGCTATACCATGCAGTCTAAATTCCAGATCGCCGTGAGCTCGGAGTTGATGGCCCTGCTGGCCATCGTCAAAGACCTCGCCGATCTGCGCCACCGCATGGACCGCATCACCGTGGCCTATAACAAGCATGGAGACCCCATTACCACTGGCGATCTCGAGGTGGGCGGAGCCATGACCGCGCTTATGCGCAATACGATCAATCCCACGCTGTGCTGCACAGCCGAGTACCAGCCGCTCATGGTACATACCGGCCCCTTCGCCAACATTGCCCTCGGACAATCTTCCATCATCGCCGACAGATTAGGTCTGAAGATGTTCGACTACCACGTTACCGAGAGCGGCTTCGCTGCCGATATCGGATTTGAGAAGTTTTGCAACGTTAAGTGCCGTCTGAGCGACCTCAAGCCCAACTGCTCAGTGCTGGTTGCCACCATACGTGCTCTCAAGATGCATGGCGGCGGCCCTTCCATAATTCCGGGCCTGCCCATACCGGATGAGTATACACGGGAAGATCTGGGACTGCTGGAAAAGGGCATACCCAACATGCTGCACCATATAAAGATCATCAAAGAGGCAGGCGTTCGCCCGGTGGTCTGCATAAATGTCTTCCATACCGACACCAGGGAAGAGATCAACATGGTCAAACGGGCTGCAGAGCAGGCAGGTGCACGCTGTGCCGTCTCTCGCCACTGGGAGTTTGGCGGCGAGGGGGCACTGGAGCTGGCCGATGTGGTCAAGGAAGCCTGCGAAGATGACAACGACTTCAAGTTCCTTTACCCTCCCGAGATGAAGCTACGTGACAGGGTTGACAAGATCGCACGCGAGGTCTACGGTGCCGACGGCACCACCTGGTCGGTAGCTGCCGAAACACGTGCCAGGGCGCTGGAAGCGGATCACGAATACGATGACTATGCCACCATCATGGTCAAGACTCCGCTTAGCCTCAGCCATGACCCCACACTCAAGGGCGTGCCCAAGGGCTGGGTGCTTCCCATACGTGACATTATGATATACTCAGGGGCCCGTTTCCTCTGCTTCTTCGCCGGTGAAGTCAATTTGATGCCCGGAACCGGATCCAACCCGGCCTACCGTCACATCGATATCGACCCCCATACCGGCAAGGTTCACGGCATCTTTTAGAAGCAGAGCCCAATATCTTTCCTGCACAGGCATGCTGTCCCGGAGCCTCCATGACATTAACCATGGCACCGGCGCTATTATAGACAAGAGCTATGCACGGAAAACAAGCTTCAGTATGCCTGCCACCTCAATGATATCTCCGTCTTCGACAGGCTGTTTGCCGTGGCAACTGATCTCAACGCCGTTAAGCCTGGTGCCATTGGTGCTATTGAGATCCTCGACCATGTAGCGGCCATCCCCATAGGTGATGGATAGGTGCTGTCGCGAGATCAAGTCAGCCTTCACCGGCTGTGCCAGCCCCAGCAGCTCCCTGCGGCCCAACACCCCATCCGTAACAGGCAGGGCTTTTCCATCTGGCGATATCAGACTGCCCCTATGGCCGGTAATGACCGCAGT
>DFZI01000029.1 GCA_002383665.1 Dehalococcoidia bacterium UBA4060 | reverse complement strand
GTAAAGAGCCCCAATTGCTGGTATCTTTCTTGAAAGGCATCGGAAATGTATTTTAAAAAGACCAACCCCAGTACGACGTCTTTGTATTCAGAGGGATCCATATAACCGCGGAGCTTATCCGCCGCCTGCCACATCTTTTCCTCGAAGCCAAGATTGGCACCGTTGGACTTTAGAGGTTTGCGATTGTTTCCAGTTCTACTCGCCATGTTTTGCCCCCATCATTCCTGAGCTCTTATCGTCTCCGCTTGCCGCGCCGTGGCTCGTCGTAAGTTGATGCGAATTTTGCCAGCTTTTTTATGAATCAACCACATATTATGGACTTCCCTTGCCGGAATCCGCCCTTCCCGGCACATGCGCTTGACTGTTTCTCAGTGAACGCCCAGTGTTTCCGCAGCTTCCACCACACTTACGTAATTATCAAGAACCGGCATATTTCACCCCTATCGTAGTCCGGATATATACATCGATAGCGAAATAGTAACACTACGAAAAGATAGGGTCAATTGGTCGCACCCCCGCGGGTGCGTGGATTGAAACAGTTAATATTGATACGATTGAAGCGGTAACCGTGTTAATTACAAATTACTTTTCCCTGTAATCATCCAGTAGTTTTTGCATTAACGGCTGGAGTGGTGGTATATCCTGCTTGGCAGTATCCCAAATTACCTTAAGATTAACACCAAAATATTCGTGAGTCAGTTTGTCTCTCATCCCAGCAATATCCTTCCATGGTATAGTGGGATAGCGATCTTTGACTGCAGGAGGAAGTTTCTTTACCGCATCCAAAAATCACGGTTCACAATTTGATTACCTCATTCAAAATGCGGCGACCTATCCGTGGTTTCAAACTATCTTTCATTACCAGATCAATTTTAATGCCCAAGATCTGGCTCAGGTAGTTTTCCAGATTAATAAATCGTAACTATCCCTTGACAACAGGTACATAGTGTGTTAGAATAGTCTCATAGTAAAGGTGAAGGAAAGTGAACACTATGAGACATTATACAATAAAAGACTTCAAAGGGGACTTCCCGAATGATGAAGCCTGTTTGGAATGGCTTAAAAATGCAAAGTATCCGAATGGTATATTCTGTGATAAATGCCAAAAGGTTACAAAGCATTATCGACTTGCCAAAAGACCAGCTTATTCCTGTGAAATCTGCGGTAACAATGTGTACCCGATGGTAGGTACAATTCTTGAAAAGTCGGCTACTTCACTGAGCACTTGGTTTCATGCCATGTTCCTTATGGCTAATACCCGATGTGGAATTTCGGCTAAACAGCTACAGCGTGAAACTGGCGTTACTTATAAAACCGCTTGGCGTATGTTCAGGCAAATTCGTTCCATGCTTGGTGATGATGTTAGTACTTAATTGGATAAATCAGGGACAATAATTGCGAAGCTAAACAATGTCTTGTTATACGTAATAATAATTACGCGGACTTTCGCAACTAAGTATTAGTCTGGAGGGTTCATCAGTAGAGGTCGATGAGACCTATATAGGTGGTCGCAGAAGTGGTAAGCGTGGGCGCGGAGCAGAAGGCAAAACTCCAGTTGTTGGTATGGTACGGCGCAAGGGACGGGTCAAAGCTATAAAGACAGACAGGGTTAATAGTGCTACTGTAATACCGTTGATTAAAGCGAATGTAAAGCCGGAAAGCATGATCTATACAGATGAATACCCAATCTATAATAAGCTAAGCCAGAATGGTTATAAGCATGAAACGGTAAACCATGCAGTAAAGGCGTGGGTTATCGGTAATGCCCATACTAATACTATTGAGGGATTCTGGAGCTTAGTAAAACGTGGTATCAACGGTGTGTATCATTCCGTTGGAGAGGATTACGTGCAAAGCTATGTAAACGAATACTCTTTCAGATATAACAGACGGGATGCCGAACGACCTATGTTTTGGAACTTTCTTGATCGGTTGGTGAAGATTTCTGGACAGGCATAGTGACTTTGTGTAAAAATGAATAGAATGCTGAGCGAGTCAATATTGGTTTCTTATCTGACTCGCTATCAGCTTTATTAGAGTTTCGGGGTAAAGGGTGTGTTTTCATACCGTCGCAAGTATAATATACACCCTTGAAAGGGAATATGACAACTCTTTAAGGGTGGCAGGAGACGGTAATGGCAATCAAAGAGCGTCGGAACGAAAAGGCGACTACCACTGGCATAACCTTTGTAATACATCCGGAAACAGAATCTGTTTCCGTTGGTCTGTTTCTAAGAACAATAGCCGATATGAATCGGCTAATTCTAGATATTGATTATGCCATTACTGGCGAAACAGGTAAGCGCAGATGGGTTGTTTCCCAACTGCATTCAAGTAGTCCTTCCATAACGGTTACCCCACTACTGGACAAACCAGAAGTTGCACAAGCTTTTGTCCCTGGGCTGAGAACGATCACTGAGGGAACCGAGGAGCCGCCCGCCCATTTTACCGAGCAGGCGTTAAGCGACTTAAAGAAAATGAAGCATCTATTTGTCGGCCCCGACAGGGCTAAGTGGCTTGACGTGTATTCCAACGGAGACAGACCTGCCATTATTCAAAAGGGCATCGAGTTACAGGCTGATCGAATCCTTAAAGCGATTTATTGGAATCTAGGTTCCATAGAGGGCACACTAGATGCTATCAACCTCCATCGTATTACCACGTTTACTGTCTGGGATAGGGTCAGTGGGATTCCAGTTCGTTGCTATTTCCCGAATGAATCTGTATGGAAAGAGAAGGTGAAATCACTGTTAGAAAAGCGGGTACTTGTTAGGGGAAAAGTTAACTACTTTAGAAACGGGATGCCGCGTTCCATTACTGAAATCGAAGAACTTGAAGATAGGACGCCCGATTCTACGTTACCAAAGGCCACGTTTGGTTCCATCCCTTCAAAGGAAGTAGTCGAAGATGTTGTTGAGTTTCTAAGGAAGGTGAGAGAAGGGGGATAGTTCATGGCAATACCGCGGAGGCTTTGGGATTCAGATGTGATATTGGCATACTTGGGTGGAGATACTTCTCTTTCTACCGCTTGCGATTCGATCATACGACAAGCGGAACAAGGAAAGCTTGAGATCGCCGTGTCTGCAATAACTCAGGCAGAAGTAGCCTACCTCAAGGGAACCTCGGACGATGATTCAGAGGCTAAGATATTAGAGTTCTTTTCTCGCAAGTACATCGTTCCAATAGCATATGAGACCAAAGTAGCAGGGATTGCGAGAGGCCTGATAAGGAAGTATAGCCCTGGATTCAAGCCTTTTGATGCTATTCATTTGGCAACAGCACTGCTGTGGCATATACCCCTGATAGAAACTAAGGATAAGAAATTGATTAGTCTCAGCGGGAAAGAAGGGAATCCAACACCCATAATAATTAGACTGCCCCAGCATAAAGGGACAGCCACGATGTTCACAGTATTTTAGAGGTGCAAAAAACGGAAAGACCAAGAAATCCCAACTCTTTCAACAAGTCGAAGTTTCCTAGTCTCCCCGTTCGTTTGGGTTCAATCCACGAATGGATATCCGCCCTTCGCACGTAAATTAATGTTATATCATCACGATAATAAAAGTCAAGTCCCCTCGAAGGGATTCGAACCCTTGATCCCAGCCGTGCGAAGGGCAGGTGCGATCCAATCGCCGAGGGGCATGTCCATTATAGGCGCATAAACATAAAACTGTAAATAAATATGCTGATTACATGCCCACAAGGGATAATTACGTAATAAATTTAAGCAGGCTTATTTCCCCTTCGAACTCCACCAGGATATCGAGGTCGCTGCCCTCTTTCTGCAGGCCCTTAACATAGGAGCCAAATACTCCTATCTCTTTGACTTTGTATTTTTGCCTCAGATCTTCTTTATGCTATGCCAGTATGTTTCTTATTTCTTCGAGCGTTTTCATAACCCTCACCGCCGGATCGAGGATTTAATCAATCATTTTCCAGATTTGACCTGCTTTTTACACAGCTATTGCAGCCTTCCTTCAGACTTTTGCTCATTATATCACCAAATTTACTATAATTTACCTGTAAAAAAGGAGGCTAAGGCATGTTGACGGTCACAGAAGCGATCAAGCAGCGCAGGAGCATACGCAGGTTCAAACCAGACCCGGTGCCTGACGAATATATCCGTGAGATGCTGGAGGCGGCGCGGCTGGCCCCCTCGGGCAGCAACCGCCAACCCTGGCGCTTTATCGTGACCACCGACGCAGAGGAGAAGAAGCAACTACGCAGAATTTGCCTGAACCAGGCTTTTATCGAGGATGCCCCCGCCGTCTTCGTCTGCTGCGCCGACCTGACGGCCTATTCCAGGGCCTCGCGCCTGCGTCGCGAACAGGAGGTACTGGAAAGCGGTCTCATCCAGTACCTGTCCGGCAGCTTCGCCGACCCCAAGTTCCGTGAGATGATGCTCAACCTGCCTGATCCCGAGATGTCGGCTTACCTGGGCACTGCCACCGCCAATACCTATATCGCCATCGAACACATGGTGCTGACCGCCACGTCTCTGGGCCTGGCCACCTGCTGGGTGGGCGGCATCAGCAGCTCAAGCGAGATAGCCTCCCTTTATCATCTGCCCGAGACCACCGTGGTGGTGGCCCTCCTGCCTACGGGCTACCCCGCTCAGTCGCCTCCACCACGTCCCCGCCTTAAGCTTGAAGAGATCTTGCTGTGTCCCCTGCGCCCGATATCCTGAGATCAATTTCTCATTTGCATACATACACGAACTATGACATAATTAAGCTTGCTTAATTAAGTTGACTTAATCACAGGGAGCAACTATGGATACGGAAAGGACGCAGGAATATTTAGAGGCCATATACAAGCGGCAGGAGGGAGAAAATCCCGTCAGCACATCGGCACTGGCCGAGGACCTGAAGGTGTCTCAGCCAGCCATTACCGAGATGCTGCGCTCGCTGGAGAATAAAGGCCTGATAGAATACCGACCGGGCAAGGGGGCCACTCTCACCGGGGAGGGGAACGAGAAGGCCCTGGGCGTGATCAGGCGGCACCGCCTGTGGGAGAGGTTCCTGGTCGACGTGCTGGGCATGGACTGGGACAAGGTGCACGACCAGGCCTGCCTGCTGGAACATGTCACCTCGCCGGAGATGGAGGAGAAGATGGCCAGCCTGCTGGGCAACGTTGACACCTGCCCCCACGGCCATTCCATACCGGACAGGGACGGTAATATCAGGCAGGAGTCAGCTCTCCGCCTGACTGATTTTAAACCTGGAGACAAGGTCTACATCCAGGCCATCAGCGACGAAAGCCCCGACCTGCTGCAAAAGGTCAACGGCCTGGGACTTCAGCCCCAGTCGGTGGTTACCATCCTGGGGAAAGGGGAAAACGGCGAGATGGAAATAGAGACGGCCGGCGAGAAACTGAAGCTGGATGCCGGGCTCGCCTCCATCCTGCTGGCTGGGCCTTATGTAGAAGAGGGGACTGCCCGGGAGGAAATCTCGCTGAGTGAGCTGAAGCCGGGTGAAACAGCCATCATCAGATCATTTGAGGGTGGCCGCGGACGGCAGGGACGCTGCCTCTCGCTCGGCTTCACGCCGGGCACGCGTCTCAAGATGCTGGAAAACTATAACCACGGGCCTGTTCTGGTCAAATTGCACGACACTGAGGTGGCGCTGGGACGCGAGATGGCCGAGCATATCATCGTTGTAAGGGATAATGGATGCCGCTGAGGTCCCCGGAAAAGACCATAACGGTGGCACTGGCAGGCTCGCCCAACGTCGGCAAGAGCACCGTCTTCAATCTGCTGACCGGCCTCTCCCAGCACGTGGGCAACTGGCCGGGCAAGACCGTTGAACAGAAGACCGGCACCTTTCGTCATGGCGATCTTGTTATGAATGTCGTTGACCTGCCGGGCACCTACAGCCTGACGGCCAATTCGGTAGAAGAGCAGATCGCCCGTGATTATCTGGTGATCGAAAAACCCGATGTGGTGGTGGCCGTGCTCAACGCAGCCAGCCTGGAGCGCAATCTCTATCTCGTGGCCGAACTGATCGAGCTGGCACCACGCATGGTGATCGCTCTGAATATGATGGATGTGGCGCGACAGCAGGGCATCAGCATCGATGCCGCCGCGCTGTCAGCCGCTCTCAATATACCCGTCATTCCCATTGAGGCCAATCGCAACCGCGGCATCACCGAGCTGATGGACCAGGTGGTAGCCGAGTATAACCGTCCCCCTGGCACGCGGGATGTAAAGCATATAGAGTACGGCAACGACGTAAAGCTCAGCATCGACCAGGTGGCCGAGCTGCTGACACCTGATATCATCGATCCCTATCCACAGCACTGGGCAGCCATGAAGCTGCTGGAAGGAGATGAGCAGATCAAACGCCTGGTGCGGGAGCGGATACCTGAGGAGAAACGCCCGCGCCTGGAGGTGCTGCTGCGGGCCAACGAGCGTGCTGCCATGACCATCGCCACACTCCGCTACGAATGGGTGGAGCGGATGGCTGCGACGGCTCAGGAAAAGCCCGCGCTGGGCAGAGTGTCGCTGACCGAGAGGGTTGACCGCATCGCCACACACCCGGTCTGGGGCATGGTACTGCTGGTTGCTGTGCTGGGCGCCATCTTCGGGCTTGTCTACTCCATTGGCGTGCCGCTGCAGGCCTACCTCGAGGACTGGCTGATCGAAGGAGGACGCACCCTCATCTACTCCGGCCTTTCCTTCCTGCCCCTGTGGCTGCAGCAACTGCTGGCAGATGGTGTCCTGGGAGGTGCGGGCATCGTGCTGACCTTCATCCCCATCCTGTTCTTTTTCTTCGTCGCCTGGGCGCTGATGGAGGACATCGGCTACACGGCCAGGGCCGCCTTTGTGACCGACCGCTTTATGCACCTGCTGGGGCTGCACGGTAAATCGGTGCTGCCGCTCTGCCTGG